>JAMOOT010000181.1 GCA_027065215.1 Candidatus Omnitrophota bacterium
ATAGATAGTGATATCAAAATAGATTGGGATACCACCTCTATGGACCACCAAAAATATATGTTTTCCTTTTACCTACCGTCAGATAAGGAAAAATACATCTCCATCCTTAAACGGGAGATAAAAAGCGTATTACGGGCGTATAACTTCAAAGACAAACTCTCCCACGTAACAATAACTACTCCATTTAGAACATTGTCCTTGCTTAAGGAAGACATCTTTGGCCCAGAGAAAAAATAATAAATCCTATTAAGGAAAATACCACCCAAGGACCAACTAAGCCCCACTCTAAAACAACCATCGGGCTGACTAACAGGGAAGCAAGTCCCGCTCCTATCAAATCCGCAAGATATACTTTTTCGGGAAGAGGCTCTTGGCTAAACATAGTAGACAAAAATCTGCCCTGCAACCACGAGAGAAGGAATACATTAACCACAATGAGGTAACGGCTTATTGGAAACAAACCTAAAACAACGGATATACAAATAACCAGAAGTAAGACCCTCCAATAGGTCTTACAAGATAAAGGCGTTAGAGAACCCAATCCTAACCCAATCATATATGCTCCAGAAAGAATAGCCATATCCCTGAAAAATGTGGCCCAACCTGCCTGCAGGCCATATATCAATAAAAGATACAACCCCATATGCAGATAAGAAGAAATCGCAACATCTGCCCGAAGTCTCTCTCTCCAAGGGGAAAAAAGCAGGACCAAAAGCAGCAATGAAACGATTAAAAAGGACACAATCCAAAGAGGCAGTAATCTCTTCGCCCACCTCTGCCAAACTCCACCCTGCTCTCGTAATTTGTACAGCCAAAAGTATCGGTAGGCAAATGGATACCACCTTGAACTCACCTGTGTCTGATTTATGACGGAAAAGATCCTTGCCCGCATAAGAGATTGGCGAAATGGAGAAAACAACACAGACCAGTTATAGGGATTGAAGAAACGGTTTTCAATCTCCCTTTGATTATATCGAGATCGCAGGGTCTGTTCGTCCCAAACAAACCTTTTTGATCCCCCTACTATCAACGTAGTCCTCCCTACCAAGAGATTCACCTCTGGGAAAACAACTCTCATTGTTTTTACCATACCTGCAATAAACGCTGTTAGTTCCGGTGACAAAAACGATTCACTTCCGGGAACTGTCATCACCAACCAGCCATCCTTTCTGAGCATCTTGCGTAAGGTAGATATAAACTCTACAGAGAAAAACCCTGCCCCTGCTATGTTGTCCGGTGGAGCCATTGCCAAGAAAACAACATCAAAGCCGTGCTCGTTTTGCCACAACACATCCTTCAACAAGGCAAACTGAACACGGGGATCTTTATAAAGGCCCTTTTCTAACTTCAATATCGCCCTTTCTCTTTCTACTACCAACACATCCTTTACCTCTGGATATTTCAAGACCTCTCGGGCCAGGCCACGAGCCATATCTCCAAGGATCAAGACCCGCTCTACCTTCTCCATATTCAACAATACCGCATGAACCGTAGTCTCACTAAAGGCATACTCCTTAAAATCTGTCACATAACGCCGATTAAAAAACATTGCTCGACTATCGCCTCTCTGCCATACCTCTATCCTCCCACTTGGAGTCTCTTGCCTTAGCACTAAATGTCCTCTGGCACAGACCTTATGCTGCTCGATCTTATCCATCTGGAACAAGACCAGCAAAGGCAGTATCATCAAACCCCATCCAATTGCCTTATACTGTCTGCGCAACATAAATGGTATCAATATAAACCCTCCTGCAATCATCCACTGCAGAGGAACACCATACTCCAACCCCAAAAACACGATCAGGGCAGTAATACCAAAACCAATCGATTCTCGAGAGAACACAAAAGAGGCATCTCCCAACCAAGAGCGAAAAAGGGCAAATCCCAATCCAGAAAAAAATGCAGGGACAGACAAAATTGCTACTGTTGTAAGAAATGACTGCCCAATAGACATCTCTGCCCCCAAACAAAGTTTGGGAGACCAACGAAGAAACACGATCAACAGGGAGAAAAAGACCAAAACATACGGGACAGAGACCAACCAAAAATCTACCCAGAACCGAGATCTACTCCTAACCAGTGAAAACAAAAACGCCCCCAAACCAGAAAAGACAAACCATACCAGATACATCCACCCAATCACCATATCTTGACCTTGTAAGAGGACAAACAACTCCCGAAATAAAAAGATCTCCAACAAATAACTCAAGATCCCTAACCCATAAACCATCTTCTCACCTCTCCCACTAAACGATGACTCCCTAATACAATCTGCTTAGGGAAAAAAGAGGCCTTTTCGGAGAAAAGAGACAAATCCATACCATAAGTCGGCCCCCCCAAAAAACCAGAAAAACGTGATAAAAGATCATAAGAGGAGAAAAACCTGTCTTCATCTATCCCAATCATCACCAGTCCGGCAATCTTCTTGGAATAAAAAGATATCTTTTCACCTATCCCTCTCCAATCCTTGTCCTTCGCTAATGACACAACCAGCCACCATCCACTCCCCTGCACAGAATCCAACACCCATTCCACACTGTCTGGGGTGTGAGCAACATCCAGCAAGAGGGTCCTGCTTCCCTGCCTTATTCTCTCCATTCGCCCTGGGACACGAATCTTTCTAACCTTTATAGGCATCTCCAATCCCTTTAATACAGAGATAGCCAACTCCTCTGGACTTCTGGCCTCCACCAAGACCAACTTTTGGGTTGGGATATACCTCTGGTAAATCTCCCAAGACAAGTCGGCCTTAGCAAATACTATCTTGGTCTCTTGTTTTACAACACCTGCCTTTTCTTTCAATATTGACTCCAATGAATCCCCTAAAATGTTTGTATGCTCTAATTCTAATTTTGTCATCACCACAACATCGTTCCGAACCGAATTAGTTGCATCTAATCGCCCTCCCAATCCTGCCTCTAATACAATGGCTCCAACTCCTTTTTGAGAGAAATAGGCCATAGATGCCAAAAATAAGGCCTCAAAATAAGACAGATTTCTCTTCTCTCTCACAGACCGATCACGAATCTCCATCAATAACGCGGACAACTCACTATCAGCAATGGGTTTGGATCTCCCATCTCTCCATATCTGGATCCTCTCACTCACTTTCATAAGATGTGGCGATGTAAATAATCCCACTTTCCTGAAAAATGAAAGGTTCGCTGCCAATAAGTAGGCCACGGTCGTCTTCCACTTAGAGCCCACAACCTCTACCACCAAAACATCCGCCTTTGGAGGATACCATTTAGGAGGTAAAGACCAATTAATACCTTCCGCCCGATGCAATCTCTTCCTGTGGTCTATAAACTCCTTCAATACCTCCTCTGGGTCCTGCAATCTTTACCCTCCTATCTCTCCTCAAAAACATATTCGACTATACGTTGAATTACCCCTCGATTCTTCGCCAAGACATCCTTTGCCCTGTTTCCTATCAAAACAATATCATCAGAAAAAAGATACCGTTCGATCTCCTCTGGTCTCGTTATCTGAATTGCGGCTCCTTGTTTTAATAATTCCTCAGATATCTCTTGAAAGTTCTCCATATGCGGCCCAAAGACAATCGGTCGGGCCCAATAAGCTGCCTCCAATGGATTCTGGCCACCCTTTGGCACCAGTGAACCACCTATAAAAACCAGATCTGCCAAGCGATAGACCTGCGACAGGACCCCAATACGATCTATTACAAGGGCATCTCCCTTAACCTGCCCTGCCTTCTCCAATTCTGCCAACAATTGGACTGAATACCCCATCTCCTGTAACATCTCTCTTATTTGCCCTGCCCTCTCAGGGTGGCGTGGGGCAACAATCAGAAAAAGGTCTCCTCTCTTCCCTTTCAATGCACGAAGCAATGGCGCCTCCTCTCCTACGTGAGTACTGCCCAAGACAACAACAAATCTGTCTTTTAGATCCTCTTCCCACTTACCTAATATCTTTTCCTCTAACTCGATATCGTATTTTATATTTCCACAAACAACAACATCCCTTGCCCCTAATCCCAAAAATCTCTCCCTTGCTTTCTCATCCTGACAAAGCACACAATCAATATAAGGAAAGACTTCTTTCTCTAAAAAAAACTTAACCCACCTATATCGACGATAAGCCACATCCGATATGCGGGCATTAACTATATATACTCCAACTCCTGACACCTTATTCTCTCGTATCAACGCCGGCCATAGTTCTGTCTCTATAATAATCAACTTATCCGGCTCTATTCTCTCTATAAAATCCCTAACAACGGATATCCTGTCCCACGGCGAGAACAAGCAAGGAATATCTCCTTTACGAACCAAGTTTTCATACCCCGTAGGGGTTGAGGTAGAGATAACAACATCCCAATCACTAAATCTCTTTCTAAGGGTCTGTGCAAGAGAGTAAGCCACATTTGACTCACCTACGCTTACTGCGTGTATCCATACCCTTTTTGCATTTTTCTTAGGAAGAGAAGGGGGAGTAAATCGAGCCCGAATGTAATCACTACTCCGTCTCCTTACCCAACGCAGATAAGGACATGACAGGCCCCATAATACAGGATACAGTCCGTTATATAGTCTGTAGGCCAAGGACATCTCTTAACCCATCCCCTAATAAATTATATCCCATAACCACTAAAAATATTGCTGCGCCGGGGCATAGTACCCATGGATGTAGATATATTTGAGCGATATTCATCGCCGAGGACAGCATGTTTCCCCAACTAACATACGGCTCTTGAATACCTAATCCCAAAAGGCTCAAAGCAGATTCACCTAATATATACCCCGGAATAGACAGGGTAATAGCAACCAACACATAGGATAAGGTATGCGGCAAGACATGGCGAAAGATAATCTCTACATCAGACATACCTATTGCCCGAGCAGAAAGAACAAAGACCTTTCGGGCGATAGAAAGAACTTGGCCCCTTATTACTCTGGAAAGGGAAGCCCAACCTATAAAAGACATTATCACCACCATCATCAGGTAGACCATACGCGAATCCATATCCAAGGGGAATACTGCCCTTAATGCCAACATAAGATAGAAACCAGGAATAAGCATCACCATCTCTGAAATCCGCATAAGAAGGTTATCTATCCATCCACCAAAATACCCTGCAATCCCTCCTACCAACATCCCAATAAAGAAAGAAATCCCCGCACCAATCAACCCAATAGAGAGAGAAATCCTCCCAGCGAAGATTAACCGAGAAAGGTAATCTCTTCCTCGAGAATCCGATCCCAACAGATACACCATCTTCTTCTCTTTAAATCCGAACAGGTGCCCCTTGTAAAACCACTGCAAGAATATCTTTCTACTCCGATCCTCCTTATAGACTACCAACCCGTCCTCATCCCGCACCTTTACATAAGGATACACAAATGGCCTCAAATAAAACCTCGTTCCATCAAAAAAACGCAAGACTTGTGGAGGACAAAAAGACATCTCTCTATCCTCTCTACGGTAATCATATGGGGCTATCACTGGAGCGAATATCGACAAGATGTAGAAGAAAGATAATATGCCAATTCCCAATATTAATCGCCTCACATCACACCTTCCCTAATGCGTGGATCCAGACAGTAGAGAATGATATCACTTATAACATTGCCCAAAATAAGCATCACGCCACCCACCATCATCCCTGCCATTACCAGATATAAATCCTGTGCCTGAACAGCCGACAACATAAGACTTCCCATACCGGGCCAATTACATATTATCTCCACCAATGCCGCACCAGAGAGAATATCCGAAAGTTGATAACCAAAGATTACAATTAAAGGATGTATACTATTGGGTAGGGCATGATGCCATAATATATAGGATTTGCCAAACCCCTTTGCCCGGGCATTGAGTATAAAAGGTGCCGTCAAAACAGTGCGTAGATTTGCCCTAACGACCCGAAACAGTGCCCCAATTGCAGGCAGAGATATTACCAGAGAGGGAATGAGAAGATGTCGAGCCATGTCCAATATCCTTAGATGCCAAGGGAGATCTTGATAGACCAAAGAATGCATCCCCCCCAAGGGCAAAAGACCTGTGGTCAACGCAAAGAATAAGAACAAAAAGGCCAAAAGAAACGACGGCAAACACATAAAGACAAAGGCCATTGCCGAAAGGACAGGATCTGCCCAATTGAATCGTTGCGAATATACTCCTGCTGGGATAACCACAATCCAAACCAACACAAGGGCAATAGAAGATAAAAGGAGAGTTGGCCCTATCCGAGAGAGAAGCACCTTCCCAACGGGTGCATGGTAGTAAAAAGAATACCCCAAATCCCCTCTTAGGAGATTTATCAACCAAAAGAAGTATTGTTCTACTATCGGTTTGTCTAAATGGTACTTCGTCTCTAACTCCCTGATCGTATCCTCTGATATTTGTGGGTTTAACCGCAGGGATTGGAAATAAGATCCGGGGGCCAATCGGATGAGAACAAAAGAGATAAAAGACATCCCCAATAGAAGAGGAACCGCCCACAATATCCTATGGACAATTATCCTTATAAGCATATCACCTCTGCCCCCAACTCAGCCAATATATCCCTTGCCCGCTCATCAATCGTGAGATAGATAACCTGCCAACCAACCTCACTCAACCTACTCAGGGCAAGAAGGGCCTCATTTAGACGCTCAGTATCTGAAAAGATAAATGCATCATCCAAAATAATAAATCTCGTCTCAGGATATATCCTTTCCAGAAGCGCTGATTTAACAGCAAATAGGACCTGATGCCTTGCCCCTGCGCTCAGTAGAGAGAAACGGTACTCCTTGCCTTCCGGCATTCGGAAGATAATATCTTCCTCCAATGCCTTTATCCTTTCCGGTACAAACCTACCACCAGAAAAGAGAGACAAATAATCTTTAAACCTCGCCTCGTTTAAAGTCTCGGTAACTTTCTGATATTGCTGCCCTTTTAACTCAGATAAGACCCTTCTCCAAGCAACTGCACTAACAAATTCTATCGCCAATTCCTTTATTCTGTTCTCCAGTTCTTGTTTTTCCCGTTTCAATCCAACAAACAACTCTTTTACTGTCCAATCCGTTAGACCAAATCTAATCGCCATCGAGGACAAAAAGCCCTCATTCTCAGCCCTCCGCTTATCTAATTCCCTTTTTGCAGATTCCAATTCCTCCCTTAACATCCTCTCTTGTCTCTCATCATAATTCCCTACCACTCCATCCTCTGTATCCTCCCTCCTTATTCCCAAAGAAGATAATCTCTCCAACAACTCCTTCCTTCGCCTCTCCAATCTTTGTTTTTTAATCTGGTGGTTTTGTAAGAAATCATCTGCTTCCTCACTCCCTACCAAGGATGCAAGGCGCATCTTTTCTTTTTCCTCCTCTGCCCTCAGATCTGAAATCTGAGTCTCTATCGCCACAGCCTGTGCTCTCTCCTTCTCTAATCTACTAACAAAATCCTCTACTTGATCCCAACTTACAAACTTCCTTCCTGCCTGCTCCTCTGCTATCCTTAATCCCTTTTTCACATTTATAATCCTCCACACAAAGAATCCCAAGATAAGCACCGATACACTTCCGATCACCCTTAACCACCACCATGGAGCAAGGACCGACAAAATCAATAATATCCCTGCACCAATCAAAGCAATTTTTCCCTTCCACCCATCCAAGCGCCCCCTCTGCTCCAGTAAGGACTGCCACCATAGCAAATCCTCCTGTGAGACCATCAATTTCAGTCTGTCTTCCAGTCCCAACCTTAGTGATTTCAACTTCTCCATCGCCTGCTTGATGGCCAATATCTTCTGCACCTTCTCTTCGGGAAGAGCCCGCAATTCATTCTCCACCTCATCCAACTCTCTATAGAGTTCCCTTGCTAAGGCCTTTTTTGCCAATAGAAGCACAGACAAATCTTTTTCTATCCTATTCACTTTATCCTCTAATTCCACTACATCTGATAAGGATAAGGCATAGAATCTCTCCTCTTCTCTTTGGAGTGCATCCAGTTCCTTCTTTAACCTGAGATACTCTTTAAACTTTCCTCTCTGAAACCCAATCAATCGACCGTCTCGGATGTCATCCACTCCAAGCCCTTTAATCGGATTCCAAACCAATATCTCTTGAGGGAGGATCAAACCGGTAAGCATGTCCTTCGCCAGATTTCCCTGATAGGCCTCTCCAGGCCAAGAAAATAAAAGTCGGACCCTTTCCACTTTATTTACCTTTCTGCGCTTTGAAGGATATTCCCGTCGAACAATTCTTCCATCTGACAAACTCAGCTCAAGCGAACAGTTACCAACAAACTCTTCGCCCTTACGCAAGTAAGTAAATACCTGCTCTGGAGAACCTGATAAAGAAAGCAATACTGCCTCCATAATAGAGGTCTTGCCTTTTTCGTTCTTCCCATAGATAATCCCTAAGTTAGAAGGGAAGGTCAAATCCAATATATCTATAGGTCCCCAATTACGGATTAGAATACGCCTTAGTTTCATTGAATCCTCACTACAACCTCAGAGAATCTTATCAAGCCCTGCTCAATAATATCATCTTTCCACCTACCCCAATGGACATCATCGTTCTCTTGCTCGCATAGGGACTCAACCGTATGGACAAAGTCCTCTACCAGACCCGCCCAACTCCCTCTCAGATCTATCCGAAAGATCTCCACCGAGTCCACATCAATCCCCGCATCCAAAAAGGCCTCTCTTATCTCTGCCTCCTGCAAAGCAAACACACTTACAACTCGCAGTGAAAGTTTAAGTGCCGAGGGCCAATCTTCTCGCTGAGAAAACCTATTTCCCAAGGAAGATACAAGATCCCTCACCTTTCTGTCTATCTCCTCACGAGTTAGCAAAAATAGACTCTCTCGCCAATAGAAAATCCCTGTTTTTACTACGACCCACTCCAACCCACCCCGGTCATCAAATATACCATACCTCCTCAACCCCCACTCATTGGAGCTTATCGGACAGAGGGACCCACAATAGTAAGCATTCAATTCAGGGAAATCTAACGGGGAATGAATATGCCCCAATAAGGTCAACTTGGGGCCTGCTCGTTTTAGATCCGAAGGAGTGATCGGGAAATACCCTTTATCCTCATAGAAGACATCACCATACATCAAGTCCGCATGGGAAATGAGGATAAAACCCTCTGGCCTGAGTGAAAACTCCCTGATTTTTTTGCACAATACATCAGGAAGAAAACGGTCTTCTTGGTATGGCAACAAGAGAATAGGAAGTTGAGCATCAACAAGTAACGGAGAATCTATCACCCTAACCCAATCCAGCCCTATAAACTCTTCAGAAAGCACTCCTCCGTCTTGATCATGATTACCTAAAAGAATATAGACCTCTACATCTGCAAATCGTTGAAACAAATCCGTAACTTCCGAATAAGGAAAGGGAGCACTATGACAAAAATCGCCTGCAATGAAGACCTTCTCTATCCCCTGTTTGCGAACATCCTCCAACACCCACGAGAGGGCAGAAAACCGATCTTTCTGTCCACTTGCCAAATGAGTATCAGCCAATACCGCAAAGCGCA
>JAMOOT010000182.1 GCA_027065215.1 Candidatus Omnitrophota bacterium
AGAAAGCCAAAGAGGTGCGGGAGTATTTGAAAGGATTTTATTCGTTATTGAAGGATTTGGATGAATATTTGAAGTTTATATTGCTAACAGGTGTGACACGATTCAGCAAGGCAGGGATATTTTCGGGGTTGAATAATTTGGAAGACATTTCGTTGAATCCAGATTTTGGCAATATAGTGGGGATAACACAAGCAGAGTTAGAGAGATATTTAGGGGAGGAGATAAGGAGGCATAATGTAGATTTGGAAGAAGTGAAGGAATGGTATAACGGGTATAACTTTTTAGGGGATAGTTTATACAATCCGTTTGATATATTGAAATTTGTAAAGAATAGATGTGTGTTTAAGGATTATTGGTTCAGTACAGGGATGCCGAATTTTCTGATAAAGTTGATAGAGAGTGGGAATTTCTATATACCGGAGTTGAGTAATCTTGTGGTAGGCGAAGAGATGATGGATAGGTTTGATGTGGAGAATATAAGGCCAGAGGTGATATTGTATCAGGCAGGGTATCTGACGATAGATGAGGTGATAAGGAGCCCGAGAGGAGGGATGTTATATAGGTTAAAGGTGCCGAATAAAGAAGTGCGAATAAGTCTGAGCGATGCGATATTGGGTTATTGGAAAGTAGTGGAGAAGGATAGGAGGGGGGAGTTAGAGGATGGGTTGTATGTGGCATTGGGAAATGGTGATGTGGAAGGAATAAAGAACTGGGTAAAGAGATTGTTTGAGGCAATTCCATATCATTACCACACAAATAATCCGATTAGTCAGTATGAGGGGTATTATGCCAGTGTCTTGTTTTCGTTTTTTATGTCCACTGGCTATGAGGTAAGAGGAGAGGATGTAAGCAGAAGAGGCAGGGCAGATATAGTAGTATTGGCAAAAGATAAGGTATATGTGGTAGAGATAAAGACAGATGCGAATGAACCAGCGATAAAGCAGATAGAAGAGAGGAGGTATTGGGAGAAGTATGAGGGGGCGGGCAGGGAGATATATTTGGTGGGGATAAATATCGATAGTGAGGGAAGGCAAGTGGGGGAGATGGAGGTAAGGAGAATTAAATAGATTGGATATTAGATGCGGAGGCTTATTCAAGAATAACAGAGTCATTGAGAGGTGAAGAGGTCTGGGTGTTCACCAGAGATTGATCGAGACCAACATTGAGAAAATAAGGGGGATCTCAAAAAAAATCTATGCCTCACATCAGAGATGAATTTGTTTTGTATTCTAAATTGTAGTATCATTTTAGTGTAAGGGAATAAACCGTTTCATGGTTTGGGGGTGTTGATGCGGGGGAGAAGCGGTATAAAGGTCGCTTTATTACTTATATTTTGCCTATCTATTTATCCTCAATTTGGTTCAACGGCCGATAACGATACCCAGTTTACTGTGCAAGACGACGTTACAGTATTAGGGGAAGAAGGGACCTTGAACGATGCAGATGCAGAATTTGAAGGCGAGGTTGCAGTTCAGAGGGATATATATCAGCATGCAGGTCAGTTTGCTGGGCCGTTTGCAGGCTTTGGGAGAATAGAGAACTTACTGACCTATTCACAGGAGTTTGATAACTCAGCCTGGACCACAACAGGCACTACTGTGACAGCGAACCAATCCGCACCAGACCAGAGTAATACTGCCTATCAATTGACCAACTCAGGAGGGAGTGGAGGTTCTATATCTCAGAGCGTAACTGGTTCGGGTAGTACCGATTATGTATTTTCTGTCTGGTTGAAGGCTGGAGATAGCACATCCGCAACAATAGAAATAAGCGAT
>JAMOOT010000183.1 GCA_027065215.1 Candidatus Omnitrophota bacterium
TAATTACTGGTTTAGTTCGGGCACGCCGAATTTTCTGATAAAGTTGATAGAGAGTGGGGATTTTTACCTACCGGAGTTAAGTAATTTAGTGGTAGGGAAAGAGATGATGGACAGGTTTGATGTGGAGAACATAAGGCCGGAGGTGATCTTATATCAGGCGGGGTATCTGACGATAGATGAGGTGATGAGACAGCCGACAGGGGAGGTAAATTACAGGTTAAAGGTGCCGAATAAAGAAGTACGTATAAGTTTGAACAATGTGATACTGGATTATATGTTTGAGATAAAAGAGAGGGATAGAAGTGAAATAAAGAGTGGATTGTATTTTGCATTGGAAAGAGGGGATATAGAAGGGATAAAGAATTGGGTGAAGAGATTGTTTGAGGCGATACCGTATCATTATCACATAAACAATCCGATAAGTCAGTATGAAGGGTATTATGCAAGTGTCTTGTTTTCGTTTTTTATGTCAACAGGCTATGAGGTGCGGGGAGAGGATGTAAGCAGGCGAGGCAGGGCGGATATAGTGGTATTGGCAAAAGATAAGGTGTATGTGGTAGAGATAAAAACAGATGCCCAAGAGCGGGCGATAAAGCAGATAGAGGAGAGGAGGTATTGGGAGAAGTATGAGGGGGCGGGTAGGGAGATATATTTGGTGGGGATAAATATAGATAGTGAGGCCAGGCGAGTTGGGGAGATGGAGATAAGAAAAATATAAATACATAGTTGGAGATAGATTGGCGGGACTGGGAACTTAGCTTTTTAATTCCTGTGGTATTCTCAACCAATAATTGAGGCGATTATAAAGGGGGTTTTCTTTTGTTGGGGGAAGCCTTAACTAAGACTATCCCAGTTTTTGCTTGTGTAATATAATATGGAATCGTGGGAAGAGAAAAGTTTGTTTTATTGGTACCAGACGGGGCTTGGGATAGGCCATTGGCAGAGTTGGGAGGAAAAACTCCTCTTCAAGTTGCCAACACTCCCTATATGGACAAATTGGCAAGGGAAGGGGTAGTGGGATTGATTCGCACTGTGCCAGATGGATTTTCTCCTGCCAGTGATGTGGCTAATATGAGTCTTTTGGGTTATCCTCCGGAAGAATTTTATTCTGGCAGGGCTCCTTTAGAAGCGGCAAATATTGGCGTTGAAATAGGACATAATGAGGTAGCGTTTAGGTGCAATTTAGTTACGGTCTTTGATGGAAAGATGGTAGATTACAGTGCCGGGCATATATCCACTCAGGAAGCCGAGTATTTAGTGGATGATTTAAATAGAGAGTTAGGGTCTGATAGAATCAAATTTTATGCTGGGACGAGTTATCGTAACCTTTTAATAATAAAAAAGGTAGAGAATGCAAAATCCTTTTTGTCCATTTCTTGCACGCCTCCTCATAATATAATCGGTAAAGAGATTAAAGAATATCTTCCTTCTGGAACAGATAACGAAGCAGTTAGATTGTTGCGAAATTTAATGGATGCCTCTGTTGAGGTTTTGGGCAAGAGTGATGTGAATAGAGTTAGGGTGGATTTGGGAGAAAATCCTGCGAATATGATTTGGTTGTGGGGGCAAGGTGTGGGTAAAGATATTCCTAAGTTTGAAGACCGTTATGGAATGAAGGGGGCAATCATTTCTGCTGTGGATTTGTTAAAGGGACTGGGACGTAAGATTGGGTTAGAGGTAATTCATGTCCCTGGGGCAACGGGGTATTATGATACGAATTATCGTGGCAAGGCTAACTATGCCTTGGATGTATTAGAGAGGGTTGATTTTGT
>JAMOOT010000184.1 GCA_027065215.1 Candidatus Omnitrophota bacterium
TAGTGAAATTAGAGAGGGATTAAGATAAAACCTTGAAATAAAGACAATGAGGGTTTATATTGTGGAAATTACACATAAATTTTGGAATATACAGCGGGGTGGAGAAATAGGAGAGATAAAAGAAAGAACGATATTTAGGAGGTTGGTTTATGGGGAAGAAAGACAAACAAGTTAAGGAATTTGTTATGGACTATATCGTTCCAATGGTGGTGGAGCAAGAAGGACGTTTTGAGAGGGCTTATGATATATATTCTCGGCTTTTGAAGGATAGGATAGTCTTTATTGGAACTGCAATTGATGACCAGGTAGCAAACCTTGTAATTGCCCAGTTATTATTTCTCCAGATGCAAGACCCAGATAAGGATATAAATGTGTACATTAACTCTCCCGGTGGGGCAGTGACAAGTGGGTTGGCGATATATGATACTATCCGTTTCGTAAAACCAGATGTATGCACCTATTGTATAGGGCAGGCAGCCAGTATGGGAGCGGTTTTACTTGCGGCTGGAACCAAGGGGAAGAGGTTTGCCCTTCCGAATTCTCGAATAATGATACACCAGCCATGGGGAGGTGCTCAGGGAACAGCAGCCGATATCTCCATTCAGGCAAAAGAGATATTGAAATTGAAAGAAAAATTGAATCAGATATTATCTCTCCATACAGGCAAGTCAGTAGAGGTAATTGAGAAAGATACCGATAGAGATTTCTTTATGTCTGCTGAAGAGGCAAAAGAATATGGTTTGGTAGACCAGGTAATAGAGTTAAAACCTATTTAAGAATTGAGGAGGAATGAATTATGAAAAACTACATATTGACACCAGGCCCTACACCTATTCCTGATTTTGTTCGTGAGGCACTTTCACGGCCTATTATCCATCACCGAACACCACAGTTCCAGGCCATACTTAAGGAGGCTATGGAAGGCTTGAAATATATCTTTCAGACTAACAGGGATGTCTTTATCTTGGCCTCCTCTGGGACAGGTGCTATGGAAGCAGCGGTTGCGAATTTAGTCTCTCCAGGGGATAAGGTGATTGTGGTTGAGGGTGGAAAGTTTGGAGAGAGATGGCGTGAGATATGTCAGGCCTATGGTGCCAATGTGATATCTGTGCCGGTCGAGTGGGGAAGAGCGGTTAGGCCAGAAGAGATAACAGAGGCATTGGAAAAGCATCCCGATGCAAAGGCGGTCTTTATTACCCATTGTGAGACATCTACTGGTATTGATACTGATGTTGAGAAGATAGCGCAGGTGGTAAGCAAGAGTTCTGCGGTCTTGGTTGTGGATGCCATATCTTCTATGGGAGTCTCTCCTTTGTTGATGGACCAGTGGCAGGCAGATGTTGTTGTTTCGGGATCTCAGAAGGGGCTTATGCTTCCTCCGGGTCTGGGATTTATCGCAGTCTCAGAGAAGGCATGGAAGTTGGTAGAAGAGGCCAAGAGTCCTCGTTATTATCTTGATCTTCGTAAGTATGGTAAGGTTGCAGGTAAACCAGATACACCGTTTACTCCAGCGGTCTCGCTTATCGTGGCTTTGCGAGAGGTAATAAGGTTCTACAAAGATCAAGGAATAGAAAACCTTTGGGCCAAGTATAATAGGATGGCTAAGGCAGTGCGAAGCGCAGTTGAAGTTATGGGGTTGGAATTGTTCTCTCAGAACCCAAGCAATGGAGTTACAGCCGTAAAGGTCCCAGAGGGAGTGGATGGGACCAAGTTGGTAAAGACAATGCGAGATAAATATGGGGTAACAGTGGCTGGTGGGCAGGCCCATTTGA
>JAMOOT010000185.1 GCA_027065215.1 Candidatus Omnitrophota bacterium
TTCAAACGTTTACTTTCAACCCGCACCTAACGCTATTTTAGATGTGGAGTTGTATACAGTTGACAACGCAAACGCAACCAAGATCGTTGTTAGGGATTTAGGTGGAGATCCGATATATTTTAAGAACAAAAGGTTGTTCGTTTATCTCAACGGGCACCGATTCAACTTTCATCCGTTCACCGAAAGCGGACACCTAATGGCTGGTGATGTTGGTGTGATGGTTGTTCCATTTCCCTCCAAAGTAGGGCAAACCGTGGAAGTCAAACTTGCTATCGGAGGTATGTCGCTCTTCTCTGGGGAATGGGCTACCGTTTTTTATTCAAAAAAAGTTACCGTCCAAAAGTCGAGAGTGTTATCGGTAGAAAACGGATTACTTGCGGAGTGGCATTTCGAAGAAGGTGAAAACCAGATTAAAAACGATCCTGATGGGGATGGGTATTCTATCTATGACTTGTCTGGTAGAGGAATTAATGGTGGATTTAGCTATGGTAGTTGGTCAAACAATTATGTTGATGGAGTGAATGGAAAGGCAATATATTTTGACGGAAGCAATGATTACGTTTGGATTCATTCCCGCTTTTGGAATAAGATAAATCCAAGAAAACAGGTTACATATGAAGCTTGGATTTATCCTGAAGCAACTGATAGTTGGAGATATATTATAGCGAACGGTAGATGGGATAAAGGAATTTGGATAGACTGGGGAAGAATTAGATTTAATCTGCCAGATGTTGGAACTTTATATTCAAGTAATAATATTCAAACAAATAAATGGTACTATATAGTTGCTACTTATGATGGATCAAAGATGAGGATATACATCAACGGGGAACTTGATAACGAGTCTTCAGCTTCTGGTTTAATAGGAAGTAGCAATCCTAACGTAAACACCGTAATCGGAGCTCAGTCATCGAGTGCTTACTTCTTTAAAGGTATAATCGACGAAGTTTACATTTGGAATAGGGCTTTAACACCTCAAGAAATTAAGGAGAGGTTTGAGATGTATGCGGATAAGGTGGGTCATTAGCGTTTTAGCTACCTTGCTTATAGTGGGCTGTGTAGCGCATCAAGTCAATCAGACCAACCTTTCATACCCTCACAAAGCAAGACTGCCAAAGATAGAAAACTATGCCGTTTACTACGGTAGCGATAAAATTGACGAACTTTCTAAGTTTGATTTGGTAATATTGGATCCAGATAACTACTCGAAAGATGAGATTGAAAAACTTAAGAGGAACGGTACAATCGTGTTAGCCTATCTAAGCTTGGGGGAAGTTAACGAAAATAGGTGGTATTTCGAATACGCTAAAAGGTGTATCCTCGGCAAAAATCCAACTTGGGGTTCATATTATATAAACCTATCTTGTAAAACTTGGAAGAGTTTGTTGCTCGGTAAGATAATACCGAAGATACTTGAAAAAGGATTTGATGGTTTATTTTTAGATACTGTTGATGTTGTAGACAACTATCCCCAATTTAAAGATGATATGATCGATTTAATAAAAAGTATAAGGGCTGAGTATCCCAACATAATCCTTATTCAAAACAGGGGCTTCAGCGTAATCGATGAAACCGCAAAATACGTTAACGGTGTACTGTTTGAATGCTTTACGACACACTACAACTGGTCAAGCGGAAAATACGAGTTGTGGAGTGGTGACGATTTGAATTGGGTAAACGAAATGGCTTTAAAGTTGTTAAAGTTAAGGGACAAGTACGATCTAATAATTCTGACTCTCGATTATGCGGATAACGAATATCTAAAAGAGA
>JAMOOT010000186.1 GCA_027065215.1 Candidatus Omnitrophota bacterium
TCTTTGATTATCAGAGCAAATACACGAAGGGAAAGACCGATTATATAATCCCTGCACAGATTTCAGAAGAGTTAAGGGCCCAGGCAAAGTGTGCTGGCAGAAGGGCTTATGATGAGTTAGGTTGTCGGGGATATGGCAGGGTAGATATGATTGTAGATTGGCAAGGTAGAATCGTGGTCTTGGAGGTCAACACCCTTCCTGGAATGACTGAAACAAGTTTGCTGCCTATGGCCTGTAAGTATGAGGGATTGGGGTTTGAGGAGTTGTGTTATTTGTTGTGTAAGATGGTGGAAGAGAGGGTGAATTATGGCTCGGAGAAAAAGGGATAAGAAGGGCCTCCGTATACCAGCATGGGGCTTTGTTGTCCTTCGATGGTTGTTTTTTGTTGGAATCGCAGCGGGTCTGGTTGCTGGGCTGATCTATTTTGCTGTTTTTGCCAATCCTATCTTTGATCTAAAAGAGATAGAGAGCAATGTATCACTCCCTTCGGGGGTGAAGGTTAGTTTATACGGGAAAAATATATTCTTGATCAGTCTGTCAGATACTTATAATGCCTTGCAGAGTGCATTTCCATTTGCTAAACGCATTGTTTTAGTGCGGAATCTCCCTAACAAGTTGACTATTCATGTGGATTTGAGGAAACCCATTATGTTTGTAAGACAAAGGGGCGTCATCTTCCCTATAGATGAGGACGGTTTTGTTTTGAGGGCAAATATGTCCTTGCCGCGGGATGTAATAGAACTGAAGTTAGACCCAGAATTGCGATTAGAGGAAGGTATTATGTTAGATACTGAAGCGGTTTATTCGGCAATTGCTTTGTGGAAGGCCCTGAAGAAGACAGGGTTATGGGATATTTTCGACTTTGAATACATAGATGCATATCAACCCTATGAATTAAGGGTGAAGATTAGAAACGGTCCAGTCTGGAAACTGAGGGGAGGGAATTACGAAGAGAAATTAAGCCTCTTTAAGGAGCGATTGCTTGAATCTTTTCTTTCAGATATGTCCAAGATGGGACCAGGCAGTTATGTTTTGTTTTTGGAGGATGGGACGATAACAGTAAATCCCACGTGATTATATGAGCGAGGTGTTTGTAGATATAGGTTCCACTCGTGTAATTGTTGGCCGAGTCCCTGAAGAGGGCCTACCAACTTTTTCTGTGTTTCCTATGGAACGGAAAGAGGAAGGTAGAGAAGAGGACGAATTAAGAGCAACATTACTTAAGGGGCGGGCGCAGTTGGGAAAAGATTTCTGCCCGAAAAAGGTTTGGCTTATCTTGGGTTTGGGACAGGTAAATGTTGAGAGGCGAAAAGAGACATTGTGCCTTTCCTCGAAAAAAAGGGTTGCTATTGGGCCGAAGCACATAACAAGGATGCATTTAACCTTATTGAGTCGAATTTTAAATGACGGCCTTTGGTTTGTAACAAGTGAATTGGGAAGTATTGATCTGGATGGTATAGAATATTTTCATTTCCCTCGAGATAAAAGGATATTCGCCCATACAATTGGGTTAAATGAGTTCGTGTTTTGTTTGAAAAGGGAAAAGGTTTCAAGAGTAAGGGAGGTTTTCCGCTCTTTGGGCCTAAGGATAAAGGGTGTCCTTGTGCGGGAGTTATTGGTGTCAAAGGCATGTTTTTCGTCAAGAGAGAGGGAAAACGGGGCAATCCTTATTGATATAGGATTTAATCAATCCAGTCTTATCTTTTGGAAACAGCAAAGATTATTAGGGGTGAAGGTGTTCCCTTATGGGGGTAGGGATATTACCAGTTCTATCATGAAGGAGTTTGGAGTTCCGTTTGTGGTGGCAGAGGCATTGAAACGAAGATTTATTGATGTGGAATCCCTTTCATTGGATAACGGTGCTGTACGGGTAGATGTCCAAAGTAGGCGATATGAGGTCCCAAAACAGAAATTATCTCAGGTGGTACACGAATGTGTGGAATCTATTCTTAGAGAAATACGAGATCATATGTTCACTTGGCAGGTTAGTTTGGATGATGTAGTTTTGGGTCTTACAGGGGGAGTTTGTGCCATGGATGGTGTAGTAGAATCTACCGAAAGGATATTTTCTATGCCTACTAAGATGGCTTTTTGTAGAAACCAGTCTTGCATATTTTCTGCTACGAGTAGTCCGTATGGTCTTATTGCAGGTGCATTTTGGCAGTTTAGTGAAGGGAAGGTGGGGTTCCCTAAGCTATCTTGGTCAGAACGGATTTGGTTAGCATTACGGGATGTCTGGGAATTCTTCTGAGACACAGAAAGCGTTTACTGAATTTGAGCGGGCAGTCTATAGGGAAGTCCTGAAGATTCCCTTAGGTGAGGTTCGGACGTATTCGGATATTGCAAGGGCTATTGGTCGACCTAAGGCGGTTAGGGCTGTGGGGCAGGCATTAAAAAAGAATCCGTTCCCTATATTTATTCCCTGTCATCGGGTTGTAGGGAAAAAGGGCTTGGGGGGATTTTCTAAGGGTGTAGAGAAAAAAAAGAGGTTGTTGGAGTTCGAGAGAAAAATAAAGGAGATAGTCTATGGCAGTAACCTATCGTAAGGCGGGAGTTGATGTGAGAAAGGCCGAGCAGGTTGTTGGTTTTTTGAAACAAAAGGTGAGATTAGATAATGGATTTGGCGCTTTGTTTCCTATGCCTAAGGGATATAACTCTCCAATATTAGTCTCTTCAGCGGATGGTGTAGGTACAAAGTTAAAGATAGCCTTTCTTTGTGGCAAACATGATAGCGTTGGAATTGATTTGGTCGCAATGAATGTAAACGATATTCTCTGTCGAGGGGCAAAACCATTGTTTTTTTTGGATTACATTGCCACAGGGAAATTGGATCTGCGTGTAAGCAAGGCGGTCTTGTCAGGTGTTATTAAGGGATGTGAAGAGGCAGGTTGTAAATTGGTTGGGGGGGAGACCGCTGAGATGCCGGGATTTTATCCTCAGGGTGAATATGAGTTGGCAGGGTTTTGCGTTGGGGTAGTTGAAAAAGATAACTTATTGCCGCGGACAAAAAAGATAAAAGAAGGAGATGTTGTTATCGGGTTAGCATCTTCTGGGTTGCATAGCAATGGGTTTTCTTTGGTGAGGAAGGTTTTTAGCGAAGAGGAACTAAAGAAGAGAAGCCGAGAATTGCTTACCCCAACCAGGATATATGTTCGGGACATACTTCGGTTACTAAGGAAGAACCGGTCTATAAAGCAGATTGCACATATTACTGGAGGAGGGTTTCCGTTAAAAGCAGTTAAGGGCCTTCCGGATGGATTGACGCTAAGGATAGATTTAAACTCTTGGCCTATACCAGAACTCTTTTTGGAGATTAAAAGGAGGGCGAAATTGGACAACTGGCAGGCCTTTTCCACTTTCAATATGGGAATCGGTTTGATATTGATTGTTGATGCGCGTAGTGCGGATTTAATTCTAAGAGATTTACGGTCTTGCCCCGCATGGGTGATAGGGAAGGTTGTTAGGGGGAGGAAGATGCGGTTAAGGGGGTAGTTTTGTCCGCTCGTTGGGCAGTACTCCTTCTGGGGGGGGTGATATGGGTCGGGATTCCATCTATATCTCTGGCCAAAGAGGTGGATTTAGGCCGAATTGAGATCTCCCCTTCCCGTGTTGAGGTGTTGGATAATCGATCATTTCTTTCTTGGACGGTATGGCAGGGAATCTGTCCCTATGGTGATGATGTTGCATCTTTGCTTCAGGGCCTATCGCAGTTGTCATTGGATGTGGGTAGGGGAAGTGAGGGGGTTGTTTCCTTGGCAGTAGATGGATTCTCCCCACGACAGAGTTTAATAATGGTGGATGGAATACCGTTGAATAGTATAGCCAGTGGTCAGTTTAATATCAATCGATTGCCCTCGAGCGCAATGCAAGAGGTTAGGTTACTTCCTGGGTCAATGTCTTATCTGTGGGATAGTGGATTAGGTGGTGTGGTTAATTTTTCTTTGGGAGTGGATAGGCCAGGGGTAGAGGTCTATGGCCAACGATTTGGTGGATGGGGCAGCTCTTTGGCGTTGAAGGGAGGATGTTGGGAGGGGTTGGTGGAATTAGGTCAGGCCTATCAAGATATTGATTGGAAAGATAGGGACTGGGAGAAAGGCTTTTTTAAATTGAGAGGCGAGGAATGGGCTCTCTTTTCCCTATTTTATTCCGGCGAGATTAATTCAGGTGTTTTCCCTGACGATTCTTGGGAAAGAGATCGCTACAATGGTGTTGCGGTTAGCCTTAGGCATCATCTCCAGATAGATGGATGGGAAGGACAATTACGTTGGGTTTTTCTCTCGGATTCTACCAAAGTGGAGAATTTTCTTTCTCCTGAATCAAAAGTTCCGTACCAAAGGATATGGACAAAATTTTATCGAAGCGGACTTTGGGTAGATGCTTCTCGTTGGTTGACCGAGGATCTGTTTCTCTTTGCTGGGGGAGATGTGGAGGGTTATAAACTCTTTTCTTATTATCTCTCACGGCATAGAGGGACAGGGAAGGTACATGGATTTATTAACCTCTCCTGGTATACGGGTGACGAATCTTTTTGGATCATAGGTGCAGCCTGTTCTTATACCCCAGCCTATGGGACATCTCTAAGTGGACAGGTGATGTTCAATTGGGGTGGTTTTCATATTGGAGTTTCCCGGGCAGTTTCCTCCCCCCCTTTGCTGTGGAGATATTATGATGAATCCATTTCAGGGGTGGCAGGCAATCCAGATATAGAACAAGAAAGGTCCTGGCGGTTGGATGTAGATCAAAAATGGGATTTGGGCTGGAGTTCAGTTCGTTTATTTGGGGCAGTGTCTTGGATAGAGAATGCTATAGGTGTGGATAGAATTGGCTCAAGTTATGTGATGCGCAACTATAAGGAATTCAAAGAAGAGAAAATTGGACTGCAATGGAATGGTGTTTGGGGCACGATTGATTGGCAGGCCTTTGTAGATCTCCATCGTCTATACGACAGAGAGAATCATTGTGAGCGGAGAGGGGTTATTAAGGATAGAGAGGGTATATTACTTCGAGTGGAACTTGGGAGAGGAATCTTTTGGGCTATGAAGATTTGGAGACAGGATTTGTTAATGAATCCTTTGTATCAGACAAGAGATGGCAAGGTTATTGTTGATTTAGATCTTGTTAAGGAATTCAAGTTTGGGAAAATATTCTTAAGGATTAACAATTTGTTTGAATCAGATTTTTGGCAGGATGAATATTATCCAGTGGATAAGGGGCGATGGGAGATAGGTTTAAAAATACATTGGTAGTTGGATTGCTTTGTCTATCTGGATTCTTGATGGGTTTTTCTTTTTGGACATCGGAGAAGGTAGATCTAACATGGGGAATTGTTGGCGATCCCCCAAGAAGTTTGGATCCGATAAGAGATCTCTCTAACAGGGGAAGGGTATATAGCCGGGCGTTGTTCAGTTCGCTTTATGAATCGCGGTGCGGGAAGTTGGTTCCGTTATTGGTGGAGTATGAGAGAAAGATTTCCAATCGAGTAGTAGTCTTGGGATTGAGGAGGGGAGTTCGGTTCCATAATGGTCGGGAGTTGATAGCCGATGATGTGGTCTTTTCGATGCATTATCTATTTGAGATGTCTAAAGGAAATGCATTTCAAAAGGTCTTTGGCTCGAAGATAAAGGATGTCAGAGTAAGATCTCGATATGAATTGGAGATAGAACTCTCACCCATCCGTATGGATTTTCGCAAGACCCTGTTGTTTCCTATATTGCCTAAGAAAGAGGTCCTTTCTGAGGGAGTAGAATTCTGGCAACACCCTATTGGTTCTGGGCCATTTAGGTTTGATAAGTGGACAAAAGATGAGATTGTTTTGGTTAGAAACGAGAAGTACTTTGGGGGAGTACCTAAGATAAAGCGGTTGAGAATAAGATTTTTTTCATCGCAAGTAGCGTTGTTATCGGCCATATTGGCAGGTAAAGTTCAAGTGACAGTAAGTATCCCTTGCCGCTATTGTAATATTGTTGGTGATCTTAAGGGAGTTGATGTTGAGAGGACACCAGATTTGCGAGCGTGGGCCCTTGTTTGGGTGGGAAAGGGAGAACCACCGGGTTGGTTTAGGTGGATGAAGTTTTTGTTTTCTGAGAAAGACATTAAGAGTGTGGCATGTATCTATAGATGGTTGGCACTAAGGACTAATCCTGACCGTTTTGTTTCCTTGATGGAGGAAGATGGTTGGAAGAAGAGAAATGGGTTTTGGGAGAAAGATGGGAGAGGCTTGATCGTTTCTATTTACCTGTTTTCAATGCTTAAGGATGAGTTATGGCCGTTAGCAGTGGTAAAAAAACTGCGCGCCTCAGGGATATTGGCCAGGATAGTGTCTTCTCCAAGAGAGGCGAATGTGTTTATTGGACCAATTCTTTGGTTGGGTAATCAGGAGGATAGGGTTCTGGATTTGCTTTACTTGAATATGAAGGCCCAGCAGTTGTTCGATAGACCGATACTTTCACATCAAGAAAATAATCAGTTGATAAATTTTTTTTGGGGGGAAGAATCTGTTAAAAGAATTCCATGGTTGCTTCGGACTATTTATTTGCGGCGCTTCATATTCCTTTTTGTTCCGCAGAGGTTTTCTATGAGAAGAAATGGATTGAGAGTTGAACAAGGGTGTTCTTTTTATGAAATGACCTCTTCTTGTTTACCCAAAATTGAGTGGGAACAAGTAAAAGAAAGGAGGTGAGAGCATGGTAGAAGTCATCAAACCAGCAGTGGATCTCTTGTCCGTGGACCCGGCTCATTGGTGTTGCTGGCCACCTGGCACAGAGATAGGGAGATTGTGGAATCCAGATGAAGAAGAGGAGTAATGTGATAGTGGAGGTGCCATTAGATGGCACCTCCGCACTTTATTTCGGAGGCATATAGATGGAAGTTTCTAAATACAATTTATTTGTTCCGGACTTCCCAGAGGCCGGGAAAGTCTTGCTCTATAATACGCTTTCCCAAGCCTTAATAGTGATAGATAAAGAGGTTTTTGATGCCCTTAAGGAACAAGATCTTCGCTCACTTTCTTCTGGGGTAAGAGATATCTTGGCGAAGCAAGGAGTGCTCACGAAGGCACCGGTAAAGGCAAAAGAAGTCTTAGAGAGGATATATAGAGATGCTGTGAAGGCAGGATTTGAAGTTACTGTCTTGACCACATTAGATTGTAATTTCAATTGTGTGTATTGTTTTGAGGGGAATCGCAAGGGTTCTTTATATATGTCTCAGGAGATAGCAAGGGCATTGTTAAGTTGGTTGAAAGGGTTGATAACAGAACGAGGGTATAAGCGAGTATTTATTGTCTTTTATGGAGGGGAACCTTTGTTGAATAAGGCAATTATTGATTTTATTATCTCGGAGATAAACAATGGGAAACTACCTGTGAGACCTCGTTATTGTCTTATTACCAATGGATCTCTTTTGAATAGGGAGGATATAATCCGGTGGGCAAATATGGGTCTTGATGAGGTTCGGGTTACCTTAGACGGACCGAAAGAAATCCATGATGCCAGGCGTCCTTTCAAAGGAGGGAAAGGCTCATATAATGTGATTGTGAAGAATGTAGAGGCGATATTAGGTCTAGTTGGCGTTTCTATTACAGTGAACTTTGATAAGAGCACAATAGGTGGTGTGAAGGGATTGATTGATGAAATGGCTGGTAGAGGATGGCCCAGTAGGATTAAATCCCTTCTTGTTGGTCCGGTGGTACCTGAGATAGGGATGAGAGCAACATCGCTGGCTGAAGACTGGACAGTAAGTCTCTTTTCCCCTGAAGGGTTATTTCAAAAATTGCTTGCGTTGATCGACTATGGTAGAGCAAAGGGATTTAGGATGCGAATCCCTTTGGGTATGAATACGTGTCCATTGCTTATGAGGGATGGAGGGGCATTTATTGATCCTGAAGGCAAGATATATAAATGTGCCTCTTTTGTGGGAGAGGCCTCTTTTCAGATGGGTACGGTTTTTAATGGCTGGGATGAAAAAAAGATGGAATGGATTAGCAACCTTAGGCCTTGGAATTATTGCCCTGAGGATTGTGTTTTTCTGCCATTATGCCAGGGAGGCTGTAGATTGTTTTCTTATGTCTTGGGGAAAGATTTGGGAGAACCGTTTTGCCAAAGAGACTTTTTGGAAAGGAATCTACCTGAATTGTTAAAAAGGGAATACCTATGGCGAAGATGCTCTTCGAATTGATTAGGGTGAACCGAGTAGGGTTGTTAGTTGTCTTTTGTCTTGAGTGGATATGTGAGGGGTTTTCTGTTGGACTGCCATTGTATCTGCGGTGGTTGTGGCAAGGAAATAAGTTAAACTTTATCTTTTTATGCATAGGGATTGTAATCTTGCTTTTTAGACAGTTAGCGGTCTTTATTCGAGATTGGTTTTCTGTGTACTGGGTAGAGATGGTTGTGGCGGATATAAGAAAAAGGTTGTTTTATCCATTGTTGTTTTATGTGCATGAGGAGATGCGTAAAGGGGAAAAATGGGTGGTATTGACAAAGGATGTGGATATTGTTCGTTCTTTTCTGTCTAATGTATTACTCCCAACGATAAACGGAATAGTTGCCTTGTCTATTAGTATAGTGGCTATAGACCTTTTATTTCCTGTATTGTTGCCTTATTTCTTATTGGTTATGGTCGGCTTTTTCCTTCTTTATTGGTTGTTAGGAAGGACTTTAATGAAGAAGTATCGACAATTAAGGGAAACGATTTCTTTTTTCTTATGTGAATTGGAAACCTTGTTTAAAGGGTGGATTGAAGTGTGGTTATATGGGTTAGAGGGGCCATTTAAGAAAAGGATTTACTCTCTCACTGATAAAGAGGCTCAGACAAGGAGGGAGTTTTTTCTAATATCTTCTATTATGAATTTATGGTCCGATTTGCTTGTCTATGGTGGAGGCATTGGTCTGGTTTTGTTTGGACTATATGAAATTAGGTCGGGGAGAAACATCGCATTGGGAGATGTTTTGATTGCTTATGTTTTATTTATGTATTTATCTCGGCCTGTGATGCGATTAGCAAGGATTGGACCAGGATGGTCAAGATTTTTTGTCTCTGGCAGGCGTATATGGAAGATATTGTCTGTAGACAATAATTTTATCAATACAAAGATAATTTTGCCTACACGGGCATGGTCTGTAGTATGTAGAAATGTGAGGTTTGGTTATAATGTCGATCGACTTTTGTTTGATGGGGTCAGTATAGAACTTGGCAGAGGTGAGTGTTTAGTAATAGCAGGGCCAAATGGTTCAGGGAAGAGCACTTTTTTGAAACTCTTATTAGGATTACTAAAACCTATCTCTGGATCAGTGATTGTCGAGGATGAAGTGGTAAGTACTGATCTTATATGGGCTAATAGGGACAGGATTGCTGTTGTCTTTGAGAATGGTTTTTGGTTTTCTGGGTCATTGAGGGAGAATTTGCTGCATTCCGTTATGGGAGTGAGTGATAGAGAATTGTTAGGATGGTTGGAG
>JAMOOT010000187.1 GCA_027065215.1 Candidatus Omnitrophota bacterium
CTCCGGAGGTGATATACGAAAGGGTGAAGGATGATACCAATAGGCCGCTGTTGAATGTCCCTGATCCTATGGACAGGATTAGAGATTTGTTGAATCAACGAATGGAGAAATACTTGAAGGTAAGCGATCTTCGGATAGACACCGACAGAAGGTCTCCCAGTGAGGTCGCAGAAGAGATTGTGAGATTAATCCGTGCTGATGGATAGAAGGCAGTTAGCCTTGGTAAGTCTGGCCTTTCGGCCTAAAAAGAGAAAAGAGATTCTTTCTCAACAGGGGTTAGATCAGGCGCTTGATGAGTTTGCAGACGATATAAACGATATTCTCAAAAAAGAGGAAGATGTAATTTCAGATTCGCTAAAGGTCCTGCAGGGGGATCCAGAGATAAGGTGGGTCTGGTTTTGGGAGGCCGAATATCCAGAGAGGTTGCGGTGTATACCTGATACCCCGCTTTTGCTTTTTTATAAGGGAAATTTGAGATGCCTTTCGTGTTCTAAGTCGTTGGCAGTGGTGGGTTCGCGGAGGGCGACTTCCTATGGACGGGGTGTAACGGAAGATTTGGTCTCTCATCTTAAGGGGTTGGATGTCTTGATTGTCAGTGGTGGTGCTATTGGTATAGATGCATCTGCCCATCGCACTGCCCTGAGGGTAGGATTGCCTACAGCAGTGGTGCTTGGAGCAGGTTTAGGAAGACTTTATCCGGCCAGCAATGTGAGGATGTTTGAGGAGGTGTTAGGAGAGGGTGGAATTTTGATAAGTGAGTTTTTACCGGCCCAGAGGGCCAGCAAGTATACGTTCCCGATTCGAAACAGGATTATATCTGGTCTCTCTGATGTGGTGGTTGTAGTGGAGGCAGGCCAGAGGAGTGGGGCATTGATCACCGCAAGGTATGGGGCTGAGCAGGGGCGGGATGTATATGCGGTGCCGGGTGCGATAACTTGGCCTATGTCCTGTGGGGCCAATCGACTTATTCGGGATGGTGCAATGGTGTTTGTTTCAGTGGAGGAGTTTGTCTCTGAGATGGGATGGGTTGAAAGGACTGAACAAAATAGAGAAAGACGATCTTTAAATATGAGCGAAATGGAAAGGTGTATTGTGGATTTTTTGGTTGACAGGGGGAAGATAGGGATAGAGGAGTTAATGTTAGGGATAAAAGGGGTTCCCTATCAAGAGGTATTGGCGTATATTAGTTTATTGGAAATAAAGGGTATTGTCAGACGAGATGAGGGGGATATAGAACTGGTATGAAGCAGCATCCGAGAAAAAAGGATGACATATATAGAATCCTTATCGTAGAGCCTAATTGGTTAGGGGATGTTATGTTCACTACCCCAGCAATAAGGGCAGTCAGAAAGGCCTTCCCTGAGGCGTATATATCCTGTTGGAGTGTCCCTCGAGTAGCGGATGTATTGCGGCGTAATCCTAATGTGGATGAGGTGATCGTCTACGATGAACGTAGGTGGTATCAATCTATAGGTTCGGCGATAAAATTTGTTGCTGAGATTTCGAATAGATGTTTTGATTTGGGTATTCTTTTTCATCGTTCGTTTACTCGAGCGTTGGTATTACGATTGGCAGGTGTGGCTGAAACAGTTGGGCAGGCCAGTCCTAAGCGGCGTTGGTTGGGTATATCTCATCTTATTGATTTAGATTATAACGGTATGCATAGGGTTGAGTTTTATTTGAAGATAATAGGTGCTATTGGAATATCGCCAGACGGTTATTACTATGATTTCCAATTACGAGAAGAAGATATAAAATATGTGAGATCTATGTTAGAGTTTTGGGGAGTGAGAGATAACTTTGTTGCCCTTGTGCCTGGGGCGAATTGGGATAGAAAAAGATGGCCGGAAGAAAATTTTGCATCACTGGCAGAGAAGATAGTTGGGGAATTAGGAATGGATGTGGTTTTAGTTGGTTCAGGAAGGGACCTATTTTTATGCGAGTCTATTGCTGAAAGGTCTCAATATCGAGAAAGGGTATTTGTTGCTGCAGGTAAGACCACAATTTCTCAGTTAGCGGGGTTGCTTAGCATTGCTCGAGTGGTTGTTGCCAATGACACAGGGCCACTTCATATTGCTGCGGCGGTTAACAATAATGTGATAGGGATTTTTGGGCCTACTTCTCCCAAGATAACTGGGTTGTATGGCGATTTGGCGGGAAACAATCTGTTTGTTCCTGTTGGATGTAGTGTCCCGTGTTATTTGAGTGAGTGTATTAATGACTTTATGTGTATGAAAGTGATTACAGTTGATATGGTCTTTGAACGATTGGTGAAGTTCTATGAAGGCAAATAATTTTGTAGGAGTAAACTTTCCACGAAATATAGAGAGCGCGATATTATCCTTGCCGGTTCTTGATTTGTTGATGTTGGATATGCCAATGCGGAATTTAGTGCTGAAGGCCCCTCAAACAAGGTTTAAACATATCTTGGCGGTTAATCCGTTTATTGAGATATTGCCTGACAAAAAGGCCTTTCCTCGATCACTTAAAGTGGTAGATCTATCTAAGGCAATGGATCGTCGGGGATATAGAAGAGTAGGCCCTCTTTGGAAACGGGCTATTTTGTCGGTTAAGGGACTGGTTAAGCAAGAGGCCATAGATTATTTTTTGTCTGGCCCCTTTCCGAGAAGTTGTATATGGCTGGAACCAGAGGAGTATGAGTATATTTCTCTTATATCAGAATTAACAAGCGGTCGCTATGTGGTCTTGTGTATAGATGTAAAACGCATAGGTTCTGGGTGGTCGATATACCGTTGGATAGATCTGGTCCATCGGATTGTTACACAAGGCGATTTGTTTGTTTTGGTCTCCAGTAATGACAATGGTAGTGTAGCAGAGACGATATCTAATCTGTATCGTAGTAGGTCGTTGAGTATTTCGTATCGCTCTCATGTTAGATATCTGTTGGCTCTTATGTCAAAGGCAAGGGTGGTAATTGGAAATGACTTAGAACAGGTGTTTTTGGGGGCCTATCTTCGGGATGGAACAATTGCTTTAGTGTCCCGCGATAAGGATGTGAACGACTTTGGGTTATGGGAAGAGGGCAATTTTGTAATTCAAGAGAGTATTTCTCCTTTATCATTAGCCGATGAGATTTATTCTTTGGCAGATAAAATAGAGGCAAAACTTACTCAAGAGGAGAAAGGATTATGGACTCAACCTTGAAATTCGAGCGGATAAAATTGGTTGTGTTTGATGTCGATGGGGTGCTTACTGATGGGAAGATAATCTATGATTCTCAGGGGATGGATATGAAGGCCTTTAATGTCCAGGATGGACTTGGGATCTCGCTTTTGGTCCAAGCAGGGATAAAGGTCGCATTTATGAGTGCAAAAGGATCAGATACCATTCGAAGAAGGGCCCGAGATTGTAAGGTGGAGATTATTTTGGAAAATATAGAACACAAAGGTATGGCGTTAAAGAAACTTGCGGAAGACTTGAAGATAGATTTATCTGAAGTGGCCTTTGTAGGGGATGATTTAGTGGATATACGGGCAATGAAGATATGTGGTTTCCCCATTGCGGTTGCCAATGCCTGTCCTGAGGTGAAAGAAGTGGCGGTTTATGTTACCCAGCGAGAGGGTGGATCTGGAGCGGTTAGAGAGATATGTGAGGTTATACTGAAGGATAGAGGGGATTGGCCTGTGATAATAAGGAGATTTTCAAGTTAGGCGATGAAAATCATTGATCAATTGGTTTGCCCTGTTTGTTTATTTTGTTCTTCTCCTATTTTCCCTGAAGAAAATTTGTGTGAAGGTGATTTCACAATTATATGTGAGAGTTGTCTTAATAGATTGGGGTGGCCAGATCCTCTTACAAAATTTTCTGATGAGAGGGTACGGTTGGCTGATAAGGTGATTTACATTTGGGAATATGATAAGGTAAAAGATGTTATTCACAAATTGAAGTTTGGAGGGGATTTTAGAGTGAGGTATTTGGTAGCAAATCTAATCAAGGACTTTGTTGTTGATAATCAAGAACTATTCAAATCATCAGAGATGGTTTCATTTGTCCCTATGCATTGGTTTAAGTTCCTATTTTTTCGTCCGATAGATCTGGCACGTTGGACGGCTAATTTACTTTCGCAGGTTTTGTCCTTGGATGTGGCCCCTTTATTTACTGTCTCTTTTTTTAAACCAACCCTTCATCGTTTAAAGGATGGGAGGGATCGAAGGTTGGCTATTAAGAATGTGTTTGATTTCTCTCGAACAATTCCCTCTAACGTTAAAGGCATTTTATTGGTAGATGACATACTTACAACGGGATCTACGTGTTCTGAGTTGTGTTGGATGATTCGCAGAATTAGGCCGGGGGTGAAGATAACGGTCTTTTCTCTTTGTGGGTAATTATGAAGATCTATAGAGATTATTTAATAAAGCAAACATTATTTTTGTTGTTGCTTTTTTTGATAATCTTTGCATTTGTCTTTATAGTAGGAAATATGGTTAAACTCTCTCATCTATTGATGAATGGAAAAATATCAATAATAGATTTGGGTAAAGTCTTTGCTTGTTTTATACCATTTGTTATTGGTTATACCTTGCCAGTTGCGATGATTTGTGCAGTGGTATTTTTGTTTAGCAAACTCTCGGCCGATAACGAGATAAACGCCTTACGGTCAACAGGAGTTGGCCTGATAGAGATAGTAAAACCTGTGTTAGCGCTCAGTGTGGTCCTGAGTATAGCAACTTTTGTGGTAAACGACAAGATAGAACCAGAGGCTCACTATAGGGCTCGTAAGATTATAAGGCAGATAGGGATCAAAGAACCAGTGGCCTATATTGAACCAGGCACATTTATTGATATCTTCCCTAACTACATCATATTTGTCTATAGGATGGAAGGGAAATTTTTACAGGATGTACGAATATACCAACTGCAGGGAGAAAAACCGCCTCGAATTTTTATTGCTAAAAGGGGGCAGGTTTTGGTAGATAAAGGTGCAAGAAAGATAAGGTTCAAGTTAGAAGATGTAATATCAGACGAGATAGATCCGGTGAAACCAGATAAGATATATAGGTTTTATTCTCGCCAATATTTTATAAACTTTGATCTGCCCGAGAAGGCAGAGAGTAAGATTTCGCGGAAGATAAAAGAATATCCTGTTAAAAAATTGATTGCTATGGCAAGAGATTATAAATCAAAAGGGATCTCTCCCGAGCCGATTTGGCTTGAAATTCATAAACGCTTGAGTTTTGCTTTAGCCCCTTTTGTTCTGACTATATTTGCTATTCCATTGAGTATTAAAACCGCTCGGTCTGAGACATCGGTTGGTTTAGTTTTAGTGGCAGTTATTTCTTTAACCTATTATCTGGCTATGTTGGCAAGCGAGGCAGTGGTTGTGAAAGGTTGGATGTCCCCTGAGAAGGCCCTTTATCTCCCAGATATAACCTTCGGAGTAATAGGATTGTTTTTGTTCTGGAGACAGAGATGAGAATACTCCATCGCTACATATCTTTTCGCTATATCTTTTTTGTCCTTGGGGCAGTGTTGTTATTCTCTTTTCTGTACATTATTGGAGACATCTTTGGCCATTTAGAAGATATCTTTAAGAATCATGTGCCAATACGGATTGTGGTTTCTTATTATCTTTCAATGGTGCCATTAGTATTAGTAAATACCTTTCCATTATCTTCAATATTGGCTGGCCTGTATGTAATTGGGAATATGAACTATGCCAACGAGGTGATCTCTGTGAGGAGTTCAGGTTTGCCTATGGGCTTTATTTTATCCCCGATGGTAGTTAGTGCTTGGCTTGTATGCAGTATTATGTTTTTTGTTAATGAACGATTTGTTCCGTCATCTGCCCTTTACACTTCCAGTATCAAACAGGAGTTTATAAAGAGAAATACTGCTAACCAAAAGAATGTAAGGATCAAAAATCTTACATTTTATGGGGAAGATAATGCCTTGTATTTTATAAGCGAGTACTATCCTGATAAAGCGCTTATGCGGGGTGTGGTTATCTTGTTCCAAGACCAAGACCAGCGAATTCGAGAGAAATGGATAGCAGAAGAGGGATTTTGGCGAGAGGGAAAATGGTGTTTCAAGAATTTAGTGATCTATCAACTTGATGAGAAGAGTAAGGTGCAAGAAGGAAAGCGATTCTTTTATCCCAAAAAGGTAGTCAAATTAACAGAAAGCCCGCGGGATATGTTGAGGAAAGAAGATATGATAGAAAGTCTTAACATCCGTCAACTTTTGGAATCTATTGATAGGTTGCGGCATAGTGATTCAGAGGATACCTTACTTACATTTAGGGTTCAACTGATACACCGCATTATTACGGCCGTATCTCCGTTAGTATTATTACTTGCTGGTATCCCCTTGGCCTTACCTATTCGTAGAAAACCCCCGGGATTTTCTGCCTTTGGACAGGGTATAATCATATTTTTGCTTTATTATGTGGTTGATACAGTGGCATTGGGTTTGGCCAGGTCAGGCATTGTTCCCCCTGAACTTGTTCTCGGAAGTGTGCCTCTTTTGTTTCTGGCCTTTTCTTTTACAAGGATATTTCTGATACCGTAGTGGATGTGAATTCCTTTGACATTATATTCTATAAAACTATATAATCGTTTTGATTGGTTATGGATGCCTTAAAATATTACATGAAAGAGGTCCAGGCCTTTTCTAAGGTCTTGTCTGAAGAGGAAGAACGGGAGTTGGCCAAAAGGGTGGTTCAAGGAGATCCCAAGGCAAGGGATAAGATGATACAGGCCAATCTCAGGTTGGTGGTTAGTATGGCCAAGCACTACATGGGGTTAGGCCTGTCCTTTTCTGATCTCATCGCCGAGGGCAATGTTGGTCTTCTCCGTGCAGTGGATAAATTTGACCCGAATATGGGTTATAGATTCTCTACCTACGCGGCTTGGTGGATACGGCAGTCAATAATAAGGGCCCTTATGCGGGCCTCAAGTACACTGCACATCCCGGTTCATGTTAATAACTTGTTGTTGAAGTTGAAAACAGTGGAGGCAGAATTGAGTAATAAGTTGGGTAGGGAACCCACCGATAAGGAATTGGCTAAGGAGATGGGGATTACTATTGCTCGACTGCGTCAGTTGAGGACTTGGAGAGAGTCTGCCACTTCATTAAATGTGATGGTAGGCGAGAGCAAGGATACTGAGTTAGGTGAGTTGTTGGATTCGATGAGGGAGGAATCAGTTCGTGAGGAGATAGAGAATAAATTGGCCTTTGATGCGGTTTTGAGTGCAATGGATAATATTTCAGAAAAAGAGAAAAAGGTCTTGAATATGCGCTTTGGCCTGGAGGATGGTAAGGAGCATACCCTTCAGGAAGTGGCAGATGAATTAGGAGTTACCCGCGAGGGGGCAAGGATTATTGAGAAACGGGCCTTAGAGAAGATCCGCCAGTTTCTCGAACGAGAAAGTACAGAGATATCAGATGAATTTATGAAGGATGAATCCGATTCGAAATAGAAGACTTTATCCTATCTCTTTTCACTCTGGCAAATTCGTTTCTTTTAAGAATGGTAAAAAACTATTAAATCTTGCCTCTAACGATTATTTGGGTCTGTCGGATTCAGATCTATATCGACGGGCCTTGAAAGAATTTTCTTTACCTGTGGGTTCAGGGGCCTCTCGTTTGCTTGCTGGTAATGACGAATTTATGTTGAGTGTGGAGGAGAGGTGGGCCAGATATAGAGGGTTTGATGTGGCCAGATTTTTTCCATCGGGCTATCAGTTAAATGTCTCTCTTATACCTGCCTTGATGGGTTCTGCGGATCTGGTCTTGTTGGATCGCCTTGTCCATGCGAGTATTATTGATGGGGTAAGGATGGCAGGAGTGCGGTTTAAACGGTATCGCCATAACGATCTTGAACACCTTGAGAGATTGTTGGAGGAGAACGCAGGTAAAAAGGTGTGGGTCATTACTGAGACGGTCTTCAGCATGGAGGGTGATTTTGCGCCTATAAGTGAGATCGTTTCCTTGGCCAAGAGATGGGGTGCAAAGGTCTATGTGGATGAGGCCCACTCTGTTGGTGTATGGGGCATTGAGGGGATTTCGGATGTGGATGTCTTGATTGGGACCTTTGGAAAGGCAATTGGTTTGTGGGGTGCCTATGTTTGTATGGATAAAGAATTAGAGTGGCAGTTGCTCAATATGTGCCGAGGCTTTATCTTCTCTACCGCACCTTCGCCTCTTTTGTTTTATTTGGTAGAGTTTTTTCTGGACAGTATCCTGCCTACACTTAATCTGGATGATTACAAATCTAATATAGGGAAATTTAGATCTTCATTAGGAGAGATAGTGGGAGAGAATCTATTAGGAGCCTCTCAGATAGTTCCGATAGTCTTGGGCACAGATGAGAAGGCAGTGCGATTCTATGAATTATCCCTTGAGAGGGGTCTATTTTGTCCACCAATACGCCCTCCAACGGTCCCAGAGGGCACCTCTCGGGTTCGTCTCTCAGTTCGGAGAGATATGGATTGGTCGGATCTGGTAAGGGTGGTGGATCTTGTAAGTGAGGTGTTTGGGAGATAAGGTATAGGAAAAATGTTTATAGCGGATCTCCATCTACATTCTCCTTATTCGCGGGCTACCAGCAAAGATATGGACTTAGAAGGAATGGCCCATTGGTCAAGAAAGAAGGGTATCCATCTCTTGGGCAGTGCTGATTTTACCCATCCTGATTGGTTGTCTTATTTGGAAAAGAGGTTAAGACCGGTGGGTTTGGGCGTATATGAGTTTGGTGGGATAAAGTTCCTGCTTCAGTGTGAGGTGAGTAATATCTTTAGCCGTAATTCGCGCACATATCGAGTGCATACGCTGATATTTGCACCGGATTTTGATTCTGTCCATCGGATAAATGAATACCTATCTCGCTTTGGCTCGTTGACCAGTGATGGCCGTCCGATGTTAGGGTTGGATATAGTTAAGATGAGTGAGGATTTAACTCGGATCTGTCCTGACGCCTTCTTGATCTTTGCCCACATCTGGACCCCGTGGTATTCTCTTTTTGGAAGTAGATCTGGATTTGATGGGTTGAGGGAGGCCTTTCCCGATGGAGTCCCAGAGAATATCTTTGGGTTTGAGACGGGTTTGTCATCTGATCCTCCGATGAACTGGATGGTCTCGGAGTTAGATAATTTCCCCTTGCTCTCTAATTCGGATGCCCATTCTCCGATGAATATCGGTCGGGAGGCAAATGTGTTTTCTGAGGAGGTAGATTTTTTCCGCCTCAGGGAGATACTTAAGAGAAGGGACAGGAGTAGGTTTAGGTTCACTGTGGAGTTTTTTCCTGAGGAAGGAAAGTATCATTACGATGGGCATCGGGTCTGTGGGGTGGTTTTGCATCCAAAGGAGTCAAGACGATTAAATGGGATATGCCCGGTTTGTTCCAGACCGCTTACTCTGGGGGTTTTGCATCGGGTCTTGGATCTGGCTGACAGAGAGACAGACCAGATAAGGGAACAGGACCGTATAG
>JAMOOT010000188.1 GCA_027065215.1 Candidatus Omnitrophota bacterium
AACTCATCTACTATCTCGCTCATTAAATGATAGGTATCAGGATGAATTCCTTTAGTAGCAATAACCCAACCCATATCTCTAAAATCTCCAATATCTCGTATCTGCTGCAAGACATCCTTAACAAATCTTGATGGAACGGCTAAAAATATTAAATCTGATCCCTGCAAATGTGAAAAAGAATCTGTAGCCGTAACATTATCAGGGAATTCTATTCCCGGCAGATAAAGGGGATTTTCTCGCAATCGATTTATCGCCTTAACATTCTCATTGTTTACCCCCCATAGCAAGACATTATGTCCCTTTTTGGCCAACAAAATGGCCAAAGTAGAACCCCATGCCCCATCACCAAGAATAGAAATATTCATCTTCATGACATGTACATACATATATGCTATACTATTATTATAAATCAGGGTACAAATTAAGCAAACAGAAAGGGGGGAAATATAATGAAAAACTGTTTCTTGCCAATCTTAATTGCCTGCCTTACCGTCCTAAGTCTGTACTCTCAATTACAAGCAGAATCCAAACGAGAAATAGTAGTATTCTACCCTTCTCCTTATGGGGAATATATGGAACTTAGAGTTGATCACGCAGCCATAGGGCCATCTGTAATGGATGCCTCTGCGATACCATTCAACGCCGGACAATGGGTAGGGCCATATACTGCTGATTCAGAAACCAGTCTAACCGTATCAGGTAATGTAGGGATCGGGACAGGAACAGCAAGGGAAAAACTCGAAGTAGCAGGCAACATCTTAGTAGGGTTTGACCCTTCTGAATCCTACTTTCTGCCTTCTAATCAAAACGCGATAGCCGTAAAGGGTAGCATCTTAGCAGGGTGCAAGTCCAATCCCATACATCCTGGGTCCCAAATTCCCGTTTCATATATAGGTACTTGCAACACTGTTGGTGACAAAACCTATAGTGTAGGGATAGGAATAGATACAACAGTGAATAACAACGAAAATGACTGGGGATTGGGAATCTTTGATATGACAAACGACCCCCCAGAATTAATGTCATGGTTTAGTTACCATATTGGTAAGCACACAGATATTGGATCAACAATTCCTCTATGGATAGGCGCGAACCCACCTGAAGGAAAATCAGCACCTTATTCTGGTGGTGGCCTTAATCTTTCTTTAGAAAGCCTAATGGAGGCCATAGCACTAAAACTATGGGCAGTTAACGGGCAGGCCCTTCTACGAGGGGAAGGAGGTGTTGTTCTCAGTCATGGAGATTTTTCTATGCTCACATCTGGGATTGCCTTAGGGAAAGAGATTTTCAATCAATATCCTTTTGATTCCGAGATTACTATATACTCTCGTAAAGACGGAATCCATATCACAAACGGACCTCCAACCGATTATTCAGGCATTGACATGGATACAGACCAGCATCCTGACCAAATATATATACGACATGGATCTGATGCTAAACATAGTTCTATAACGTTAGAACATGCCAAAACTACAATAGCCACAACTACCAACCTCGGCCACAGTTCTATAGAATTAGAAAGCAATCAAATTACAGTAAAAACAAACGTGCTTTCCGCATCAACTGCCGATGCTACATTCAAAACCATCCATGCCCCAGGCAGTGACTATGCTGAGTATTTTAAAAAGGACTTTTCTCAGAAACTAAATCCTGGAGATGTGGTCCAAATCAATCCTGATACAGGACTGGTAGAACTCTACGACGGCACCGGTATATACTTAGGCATCGTCTCCTCTGACCCTGTGGTAGTGGGAAATTACCAAGA
>JAMOOT010000189.1 GCA_027065215.1 Candidatus Omnitrophota bacterium
GATTGTCCTATAAGATTTCCAGCACTATCAAAGGTAAGAGTGCCTGTCATTAAAATCCCCTTTTTTGTATCTGTAGCGCTCCAAAAAGATCTGTTGTCTTCATCTGGATTTACTGTGACCATGTATTCCCAATATTGATATCCGGCAGTGGCATTTGACACATGCGCTTCAACTTTATCAAAATAGATTGTTAAATCATGGGGAGATCCATTTTCATCATACACTTTTAATGTGGTCTGATAAGAATAGAGATTATCTCCCAAGGGCGTATCCTGAGTTGCATCCCATTTTTCAAACATCGCAAAAAAGGGATCAGTGGTGGAAATTGCCTTTTCCTCGCTTTGTGAATTTAAATTAGCAATTATCTGAACATATTGAGTTGCTTGAGGAGGAGACTGAAAATTTTCTAGCCTTATATCTCCATAGGAACCTACAGTATTAACTGAAGTACCCTGGGTGATGGCAGAAGAGGTTGTTGTGGCAGGCCGGGCAATATCTTCCTGTTCCACCCTCCAACCTTGGACCACATAACCATGAGGATCAACTAGATAACCATCTTTATCAAATCTAAAATTTCCAGCCCTGGTGTAATATTCTTTATCTTCTCCTTTAGGAGATACAATAAAAAATCCCTTTCCACTTATAGCCAAATCAGTTGAAACGTTTGTAGATTCCATGGAACCTTGAGAAAAATCTGTTAAAACTGCTGAAATAGAAGCTCCTCTACCAACTTGATCCGCACCAGAAGCAGTAGTAATAGACTGATACATAGCATCTTCAAAATCCATTCTACTTGCCTTATATCCAATAGTGCTCACATTGGCGAGATTATGGCCTATAACGTTCATCTTTTCTCCATGTACCCTTAAGCCACTTGTTCCTGCATAAAGTGCAGCACCTAATGACATGGCTTACCTCCTCCTAAAAATAATTATTTATTTGTTTTATTCTTGAGAATCAGAGGAATCTTCAGACTCAGAATTTTCAGTAGTTGAAGGAGTTTCTCCACTCTCCTCGTGAGATAAATAACTCACAGATTCTACTTGATCCATGGACACTTTCCTACCATCTTCCAGTTCTAATATTATATTAGAATCCTGTTTAGTAACTCCCACGACTTTACCATAAACCTCAGTATCAATTAAAACTGATTCTCCGTCAGGTCCTTCTGCTCCAAAAGCCAGAGAATATTGTCCATCAGGTAATACATTGCCATCAAAATCCTTACCATCCCACTCAAAAGTATAAGTGCCTTGGTTCTTTGGGCCTAATTCAACTGTATTAACTATATTTCCATATTGATCAAAGATATTTACATATGTTCTGGTAGCATCTCCATTTAACTTATATGTAACCTGTGAAATTTCGCCGTCTTGTTTTACTATTTCATTTCCTGGGGCACGCACTTCTGTACCCAAAAATTTTAGCCCTGATAAAATATTGCTGTCGTCAAATTTAGAAGCTAACTTTTCCACCGTGTTTTGTATATTGTTTAAGGACTCTAAGCTGCTGAACTGGGCGAGCTGAGCAATTAATTGTTTGTCATCCAAGGGATTTGTTGGATCTTGAAGTTTTAACTGGGTTACTAGAAGCTGTAAAAAAGCATCCTTTCCCATTTTACTCTGGGTGCCAGTGGCTTTTGTCTTCACAAAATCTGTCTCAGCTCTGCCCAATATGTTTTCTTTACCTACATAATCTAAGTTCATAATCCCCCCACTAAATTTATGCTACTACATATAAGGATCCACCACTCATCCTC
>JAMOOT010000190.1 GCA_027065215.1 Candidatus Omnitrophota bacterium
GCTATCTGTTGGTCTTGAGACAGCAAAAGACTCTATTGAGCTTGCTTCTGTCTTAGGAGTTGAATTAACCAAGGGTAAGTTCTGTCAAACCTCCAGTTTTAAGCCTGTTTCCACATCCAAAGAGGGAATATTTGTTTGTGGTGCCTTTCAAGGACCAAAGGATATTCCAACAGCAGTTGTGGAATCATCAGCAGCAGCTGCAGCTGTGGGTGAAATTTTAAGCGATGTAAGATTTACCCAGACAACAGAAGTCAAGATACCGCCAGAAAGGAATATAATTGGGGAACCTCCACGTATAGGCGTGTTTGTGTGCAGGTGTGGAACAAACATTGCGGGAGTTATAGATGTCGAAGCTGTGAGGGATTATGCAGCCACTTTGCCTTATGTTGTTCACGTAGAAGACAATATGTATACCTGTTCTCAGGATACCCAGGACAGGATTACTGAAGTGATAAAGGAGAAGGGTTTAACCAGAGTGATTGTAGCTGCATGTACTCCCAAGACACACGAGCCCTTGTTCCAGGAGACCTTGATAAAGGCAGGCCTTAATAAATATATGTTTGAGATGGTAAATATCAGAAATCAGGATTCCTGGGTACATAGATATAATCCAGAAATTGCCACAGAAAAGGCCAAAGAATTGGTGAGAATGGCAGTAAATAAGGTAGTTTACAAAGAACCTCTTGAAGAAATTGAGCTAAATATAGATCAAAGGGCCCTGGTTATAGGCGGTGGTGTTGCAGGGCTTAGTGCTGCAATAAATCTCGCTAAACAGGGATATGAGACCCATATTGTGGAAAGAACAGACAAGCTTGGTGGAAATGCCCTAAAGCTCTTTAAGACTTGGACAGGAGAGTCTGTAAAAGAAGGACTGGATTGGTTAATTAATGAGGCAAAGTCATTAGATAATCTCCATATTCATTTAAATAGTGAGATAATAGATGTTGATGGTTTTGTTGGTAATTTTAAGACCACAATAAAAAATAGTTCAGGAGAAAAGACCTTAGAACACGGTGTTACTGTAATTGCAACAGGTGGGGCAGAATATCAGCCAGATGAGTATTTGTATGGACAAGATGATAGGATAAAGACCCACCTTGAGCTTGATAAGATGTTTATGGATGATGATCCTAAATTAAAAGATGTAAATACAGCAGTATTTATCCAATGTGTTGGCTCAAGGGAAAAGGATAGGCCCTATTGTTCCAGGGTATGTTGTTCCCACTCAATTGAAAGTGCACTAGAGATTAAGAAGAGAAATCCAGATGCAAAGGTATTTATCTTATACAGGGATATAAGGACCTATGGTGAGAGGGAGTATTTATATGAAGAGGCAAGAAGAAAAGGGGTTATCTTTATAAGATACAATGTGGATGAAAAGCCTGTTGTGACTAAAGATGGAGATAACCTAATTGTAAAAGTAAAAGATCATATTACAGGCTTGCCCCTTGAAATAGAGACCGATCTTTTAACCCTTGCCACAGCTATAGTTCCCTATAAGGATGAAAAACTTGCCCAATTTTATAAACTCCCATTAAATGAAGATGGATTTTTTGTTGAAAAGCACGCAAAACTTGGTCCTGCAGAATTTGCCACAGATGGAGTATACTTGTGTGGTCTTGCACACTATCCAAAATCAATAGACGAGTCTATTGCCCAGGGACTAGCTGCTTCAGCAAGGGCAATTACCTTACTTGCCAAGAAGAAGATATTCTCTAGTGGTGAAGTCTCTGTGGTTGATCCAAG
>JAMOOT010000191.1 GCA_027065215.1 Candidatus Omnitrophota bacterium
TTCTCGAGACCTTTGAACATTCCCACCTTCCTTTTTGATGGCCTTTGGAGTGCCAATTTTTCACATATTTTGCCTTCCTTTAGCGCCTTGCTCTATCAAGCAAGCACTTTCTTAGCCTTTTCTTGCTCCTCTGATCCTTTCCCGTCTGACCTTCAACCCTCCTTCTTTCTTTTGATCCTACTAGATTTCCAACTTAATCCCTTATTTTCTCAGCTTTTCAGGTATATCTCCCTGCCCTACAAACTCACCATCCTTGCCGCCTTCTTCAGATTATAGGCCATGGCTACCAGATACCCTTCCATCCTTGCCTTGGGCAAGGTTATGTACCTCAACCTCGCAAACTCATAGTGCCTCTTCAGTAACCCAAATACCTGCTCTACAACGTATCTTATCTTCTTGATCTCTCGGTTCTTCCACTTTTGCCATCCTTCCAGCTCTCTCTGACCCCTTACCCTCTTCTCCATTATCCAATCCTCTATCCCTTTGCTCCTAAGATACTCCCTGTTCTCCTTGCTGGCATATCCCTTGTCTGCAAACAAACTCCACCCCTTGCCTATCTTCAGCCCCTCCACAATGCTCTTCAACTTCTTCATCTCGCTCTCATTGGCTGGAAACATCTGCACCCCCATTATGTATCCTCCAGGCTCTACCCCCAGAAAACACTTGTAACCCAGCTGGCTCTTACGCCCCTTCTTCAACCACCTGGCATCAGGATCACAACAGTACTCCACATCACCTCTCTTATCCCTATTCTCTCCTTCCTCCCCCTTATTATTCCTCTTATTCCCTTCATTCCCTTCTCCTTCTTCCCTCTCTTCTATCTTCTCTCCATCTCCCTCATCTTCTTCGTCTTCTCTTTTATCCTCTCTATTCCTATTTTCGCCTTCCTCTTCCTTGCGGTCCTCTGCCATTGTATCCACCACCTTCCTTGGTCTGCTGTAGGTCTCAACAACACTGGCATCCACCACAACCTCTTTTCGCTCCCTCACCATCAAACCCCTCTCTTCCAACTGCCGGTTAATCTCCTCCAACAACTCATCAAACACCCCAAGCTCCAAAAGCCTCTTCCTGAACCTGCTGAAGGTGCTGTGGTCTGGAGTGTCATCCCCTACACCAAACCCTACAAACCTCATCACAGAGAATCTGTCTCTTAAGGCAAACTCCAGCTGGGGATCAGACAGTTTCTCCCACCTTTGTACCAACAGGGCCTTGAAGAGCTTCAAGGGAGGATAGGCAGGATGTCCAACCGCGTTCTTTGTCCATCTGTATCTCTCTTCCAGGATCTCCTCTATGGAACCCCATTCTATTATCGCGTCTATCTTGTCTAAGTATGTCTGTGTCTTACTTCTCTTCATCTTATCTATTATTATCGCATCTGCTATTGTATAGGTTCTGTTTCTTCTCATAATTATCCCTCTTAACAGATCTATTCTATGCTTGATATGTGTCAGATGATGGAGGAATATATACAGGAAACTGCTTTATACATCAAGAGAGTAATGCTATAAAATCAATATAGTATCAGCATACTATCAGCATAGTATCAATACAGCATGACAGGCATCATTCACGGAAATAGGCAAAAGAGCATGTGATAGATAGCAACGAAAACGGTAATAGAAATGGCAATAAATATGGCTATAAATACTGCTATAAATGGTTCATAAATAAACACAAGAATAATCAAGTAGTTAGAGAATAACTGAGACGTTAGAAGAGACCAATATGCT
>JAMOOT010000192.1 GCA_027065215.1 Candidatus Omnitrophota bacterium
AAGTTATGTAAAAAAATAAGTTTTGCCAAAAGCTGGATAGAAAAATTTTTAAAAGGCACCAAGTATTATATGGAATTATGCGGATAACTATAATTATTAAGTTAAAGTGAAGGAAGAACCATGATTGAATATAAAAAGGGAAATATACTTGAGGCAGATGTAGAAGCCCTTGTCAATTCCGTAAACTGTGTTGGGGTTATGGGGCGTGGTATTGCGCTTCAGTTTAAGAATGCATGGCCCGAGAACTTCAAATCCTATGCGGCTGCCTGCCGTCGGGGCGAGGTCAAGCCAGGGAAGATGTTTGTGTTTGAAACGGGTTATCTCACTAATCCGCGATACATCATTAACTTTCCCACAAAGAGGCACTGGCGAGGAAAGTCCAGAATACAAGATATAGAGGCGGGTCTTCGTGCACTTGCAGAAGAGATTAAGCACAGGGGAATTCGCTCAATTGCTTTACCCCCGCTTGGATGCGGGTTGGGAGGACTTAATTGGAATGAGGTCCATGGCCTCATTGAACAGATTCTGGGTGGTCTTACCGATGTTAAGATAATTGTGTTTGAGCCTGGCAAGACGCCTCCTCTTCCCAAAAGCGTGCGTAGAGAAGAAGTGCCGGAGATGACGGTGGGTCGGGCGGTTTTGATAGGTCTTACCGATCGTTATATTAAAGGCCACCTTGTCCCTTTTGTTTCCTTACTTGAGCTATACAAGCTAATGTATTTCATGCAAGAGGCAGGGGAGCCTTTAAAACTGAGGTTCGCTAAAGGTCCCTATGGTCCTTATGCGGAGAATCTCAGGCATGTTTTGAATGCCATTGAAGGTTATTATATCTCTGGCTATGGAACCGGAGGCGACCAGCCGAAGAAAATCATTGAGTTGGTGCCTGGTGCTGTGGATGATGCTCAAAAAGTTTTGGATAAACAACCAGAGACCAAGGAAAGGTTTGAGCGGGTGAGTCGGCTTGTTGAGGGTTTTGAATCTCCGCACGGACTGGAGCTCTTAGCAACCGTCCATTGGATTGCAACCCGTGAGGCCCCATTAACCACTGACGATTTGACTAACAAATTCTACTCGTGGGCCGAGAGAAAGCGCCAGTTCACTTCTCGGCAGATACTTCTTGCTGCAAGGGTTCTTAAGGAAAAGGGATGGATTGACATGAAATTTTAAAGAAGGTGCTATTGTGAAGACCCTTATCATCGAAAACTTTGCCCCCATAAAGAAAGCCGAAATCGCCTTTAGCGATCTCACGGTGTTCGTCGGGCCTCAGGCTACCGGCAAGACTCTTATTCTGGAGCTTATGAAGTTGGTTGAGGATAAAGCTGCCATAGCGAATAATCTAAAAAAGTACGGATTTGACTGGGACGGAATAAAAGAATTATTCTCTCTTTACTTCGGTGAAGGAATGTCTGGCATCTGGCAGGAAGGGAAAACTAAGGTTGTGGCAAATGGCAGGGAATTTATAGTTTTCCGCAAAATTTGATATAATAAAGATGCTATGAGAGGGGAACGTGTTAAGATTAAGAATGTAAAAGAGATAAAAGACAGATTAAAGGCTGAGAAAGAAGGCAATACTAAAGTAAGGCTTATATTTCTTAATCTTATTTCTTAATCTTATAGGACACGAAGGAGTAAATTTTAAGAAGGCGTGTGAGTGTTGCGGGATAGCGGAATCGACGGGATATTCATGGATAAGGGAATGGAATGGAGAGGGGTATAAAGGGATA
>JAMOOT010000193.1 GCA_027065215.1 Candidatus Omnitrophota bacterium
TTGGGAGAAGTATGAGGGGGCGGGCAGGGAGATATATTTGGTGGGGATAAATATCGATAGTGAGGGAAGGACAGTTGGGGAGATGGAGATAAGGAGGATTGAATAGGGTAGATGTTGGATTCGGATGCCTAATAGAATAGATTTATCGGGAGGTAATACAAGTAAGAGTAAAAAGAAAGTAAGATTTTAGATTTGAGTTTTAAAATTTAGTTAGATGTGCTTTTGAGTAGTAGGGGTATGTTTGCAAAGATTGGTGGAAGACAGAATCGGGAGAGTATATAAAATTTTGCTTGCGTTTTTCTCAAGGATAAAGTAAAATCTCAAAATGTTTTGTTGTTAGGAGGAATGATATGAAGAAAGGTATTCATCCGGATTATGTAGAGTGTACTATAACTTGTGCTTGTGGTAATGTTATCCATACCCGTTCCACTAAGCCAGGGATACGGGTAGAAATATGTTCTGCCTGTCATCCATTCTTTACTGGTAAGCAGAAATTTGTAGATACTGCAGGTAGAGTGGAGAAGTTCGTTAGGAAGTACGGGAAAAAATATCTCAACAAGTAATTTTTTGTGAATAAAGACCTTGGTTGGTGGAAAGATAGATTTCTTTCTTATCTACAGATTGAACGCAATTATTCTCCCCGTACAATATGTAATTATTCTATAGATATCCAGCAGTTTATTGATTTTTTATCTGAATCTCAGTTGTCCATTGATGGATTAATGCCTTCTTCTGTGGTTGTTAAGGCATACTTGTCTTTGTTGCGTCGCAGGGGAATGAGTTCGAGGACGATTGCTCGAAGGTTGGCTGCATTGCGAGGATTTTATAATTTTCTGATATTGAAAGGACAGGTCAAGGATAATCCGTTTGCTATGCATCCCAACCCTAAGGAGAGACAGAAACTTCCGCAGTTTCTCACAGAAGAGCAGATAGATAGACTCTTATCTATCGGGTATTCCAATGACTTTTATGGGATGCGCGATAAGGCCATAATTGAGACGATTTATTCCACTGGTGCCAGAGTTAGTGAATTGGTTGGCATCTCAATGGATGACTTAAAATTGGACGAGGGATTGGTTAGATTATTTGGAAAAGGGAGAAAAGAGCGCTTGGCTATATTAGGCAGGTATGCCCAGTTAGCAATTAAACAGTATTTGCGGTTTAGGGATGACTTGGCTGATTCAAATGAACGGGCGCTTTTTGTAAATAGGTTTGGTAAGAGACTATCTGTTCGCTCTGTGGAAAATATTGTGAGGATGCGTCTTATTCAATCTGGACTTTATAAGCCAGGCCTTTCGGTTCATAGTTTGCGTCATTCGTTTGCTACTCATCTTCTTAATCGGGGCGCAGATCTTCGAACAGTTCAAGAGATGCTTGGGCATAAGAATATTTCAACCACTCAGGTCTATACCCATTTAACGGTGGATAGGTTAAGAGAGGTCTATGATAATGCCCACCCTCATGCCCATTGATTTTTTTATATTCTTGACATCAATTATTTTCCCTATGTTTGGACAGGGAGGTGGGGTTGTATATGTCCCTTTGTTTTATTTTAAGGGTTTTGCTTTTTATTCGGCGGTGGCAATTAGTCAAAGCCTTATATTTGTCTCTGCTATGTCGGCTATGATTACTTACCATCGGGCCAAAATGATTTCTTGGTTGTTGTTTTTTTTAGTGGAGTTCCCTACGATGTTAGGGGCCTTTGTTGGGGGGATGTTATCAAGTTGGATTCCTGTTGTGTTTGCTAGGGTTTTGCTGAGTGGATTTGTATTTGTCTCAGGTTTAAGGATGTTTTACTCAAAGGGTAGTTTGGCTAAAAAGAGGTTTTCGATTACAGAACATATAAGAAACAATGTAGTTAGGATATGTATAGGGATTTTGGGTATGTTTATTGCAGGTATATTGGCTGGATTGTTGGGGATAGGTGGGGGGGTAATAAAGGTCCCAGTTATGGTTTTGTTTATGCGTATTCCTGCTAAGATTGCAATTGGAACATCGGGATTGATGGTGGGCCTAACTGCTATTTCTGGCCTTTTAGGCCATGCCCAGGCAGGGCATTTACCTCCTGTAACTTGCATTTGGCCATATTGGATTGTGGTTTTTTGTGGTGCACAGATAGGTTCTAAGATTGCAAGTCGCCTATCTGGACAACATTACAGACGCTATCTTGGTATTTTATTGATGGGATTGGCAATCTTGTTCTTGCTAATGCCTTTATTTTCTAATAAAATTTAAATCTAAATAAGAATTTATGGTGGCGTGCCCAAGTAGCTAAGGGGGCGGTCTGCAAAACCGCTATTCGTGGGTGCAAATCCCACCGCCACCTTAGATTTGAGAGTAAGGACATTTGCCGGGATGGCGGAATTGGCAGACGCAAGGGACTTAAAATCCCTCGCCCCTTTGTGGGCGTGCCGGTTCAAGTCCGGCTCCCGGCAGATTTTACTTATGGAAAGTAAACTGTAAGGAGGAATGATATGAACCTGGGAAGTATGAAGGATATGGCCTCTATGATGAAGTTAGCCCAAGAGGCTAAAAAACAGCAGGCAAAACACGATAAGATGCTACAGGAGAATAATGAGTTGTTGAAACGTATAGCCCGGACATTAGATGAGATCCTTAAAGAACTGCGTGCAAGAAGGTGAGTGGTTAAGGTTAGTATCTATCTATGTTATTCTTTTGTTGCTCTTTGCAATCAGACTTGTTTCTCACCATTTGAGTTGGGATGTAAAACGGGTTATTATAAGAAATAGGTTTATGAAGGAACTCTCCCATCCAGGGGTGGGAGAGGTAAGGGCGGTTTCGATTCTTTTAAGACGCTAAGAAAAAGGGGCGGTATTGCCAGGTGTTTGGCTGATTGCATCCACATTTTTTCTAACGGCTTTATTCTATCGCTGGTGGGTCATTTTGGCCCTTATATTGTTCTTTTTCTTTTGCCGAATCTTGTTGGGGAGAAGGTTTCTATGGTTGTTAAAGAGAATTTTTCTCCCGATTTTTGTGGGGGTTATTTTGGGAGTTTATTCTTCTTTTGTTTTACCCAAAGATGTCAAATCGATTATTCCACCCAAGAGTCAATTTACCGTAGAAGGTTTGGTGCGGTATATTTCTATCCCTGATGGTAAGCGCATTTTAATGCATAGTAGGTGGGTAGTGGTGGCTGGGGAGCGTATCAGGTTCCCTTACCAGATTTGGATAAAGTATATGGGTAGGCGGGGATTGTCTGAAGAATTGGTCGGAGAGTATGTCTCTATGCCGGTTTACTTTAATGGAAAAGAATTCCTCTTTTATCCCGAAGATTATTCGCACAAACCCCATTGGATAAGGTTTATCTTTCGCCCTGCTTATTATATTCGAAAGGCCCTTTATTATATGCTCCGTCCATTGGGGACTCGATCTCGGACCATTGCCCGGGCAGTGCTTATTGGTATAAGAAACTGGAATTTTTATCGATTAAAGGAGAAATTTAATTCTATTGGGGCCGGCCATATTTTGGCTATAAGCGGTCTTCATCTGGCTATACTTACTGGTTTGGTCTTCTGGATCCCAAAGGTATTTGGTTTGCCAGAATTAGCTTCAGATATAATTGCATTATTGTTTGTAATTGGTTATATGTTAATGATTCCTGAAAGTGCTTCTCTTTTTCGTGCTGGAGTTATGTTTTCTTTATTTTTGTTTTCTCGGCTAATAAGGCGTAATTGGTCGGTCTATGATTTGTTGGGCTTAACGGTGTTCGTTATTTTCTTTATTAACCCCCAAGAGGTCTTTTCTCTCGGATTTTGGATGTCAGGATTGGCTGTATTGGCAATATTCTTGGGTTTGTCTTTACTTCCTCGGCATAGTTTTTTGGACCTTTGGTATATCTCATTGGTTGTTTCTTTGGTCTTGGGGCCAATTATAATAAAATTTTTTGGTTGTTATCCACTGGTATCCTGGGTAGTAAATCCGATTATGGTCTTGTTGATGACATTGTTCCTCATTTTTTTGGTGGTATATATCGTGTCTTTTGGTTTGATAGGAGGAGTTTTATTGGATCTATTGGCTAATGCAATGGTCTTTATCCCGGAAGTGTTGAAGGATAGGACATTGCCATTATGCCTTTCTGAGGTTGGTTGGGGTTGGATTTATGTTTATTATCTATTTTTACTTTTGATTATTGCGGTTGTGGGTAGATACATAATTAGAAAGGAATTTTACGAGAGATGGATTTAGTAATTGTTGGTTCGGTTGCCACTGACAGGTTGCATTTGCCTTCAGGTGTAGCGCATGAGGCGATAGGTGGATCTTGTGTATACGCTGCCATTGCCGCGACGAAGCTTGGAATAAAGGTGGGTATAGTGGGGGCCATTGGAGGGGATGAGCGAGCGACCAAGATAGTTGAATTTTTGTCTAAGTTCCCAATAGACTTAACGGGCTTGGAAAGATTGGATGGGCAGACGTTTTTCTGGGAAGGGAGATATTTTGAGGATATGAATCAGCGTGAAACCCTTAGTTTGTCCTTGGGAGTATTTGCTGATTTTGTGCCTAAGATCCCAGATCAATACAAGTCTGCTAAGGTGTTATTCCTTGCAAATATATCTCCCCAGATCCAAATGGAATTGATACAAAGTGTAAATGCAGACATAGTGGTGTTGGATACTATGGATCATTGGATTAGTTCAGATAAGGAAAATTTACTTTCGGCCCTTAAGGCAGTTGATTTGTTGATTATTAATGACCAAGAGGCGAGGTTATTAGGTGGGAGTAATAGTCTTATCCGATCTTCAAATAAGATAAAGGAATATTTAAAAGGTGGAAATCTTATTGTGAAGAAAGGGGAACATGGTTCAATTCTATTTACTCCTGAGAGGATGTGTTTTGTGCCGGCTTATCCGTTGGAGAATCCTGTGGATCCTACTGGTGCAGGAGACAGTTTTGCTGGGGCATTATTGGGTGCATGGTTAAGACTTGGATTAGGCAGAGAATGTTTGGGAGAGGCAATGTTTTATGCTACTGCGACGGCCTCGTTTTGTGTTGAGGGTGTTGGGCCAACGAAGTTGGCTGAATGTGGATTAGAAGAGATAGAAAAAAGAGCGGATGTATTGAACTCATTAATCTGCCGAAGGTGGGATTCGAACCCACACGTCCGGGAGGACACATGGTCCTGAACCATGCGCGTCTGCCAGTTCCGCCACTTCGGCAGGGAAAATAATGTTATCATAAACGAAATTGTTTGTTAAGGAGGAAAGATATATGCGTGAGGCTATAGGCAAAGCAAGGGTCTTGTTAGAAGCCCTTCCTTACATACAAGCATTTCACGATAAGGTGTTTGTGATAAAATACGGTGGGAGTTTATTAGAGGACAAGAATGTTCGTAGATCTGTCTTGCAAGATATAGTATTTATGCACTATGTCGGGATAAAGCCTGTTATAGTGCACGGAGGTGGTCCCAGTATTACTAAGGCATTGAAGCAAAAAGGGATAGAGGTTGAATTTGTTGATGGTCTTAGACGCACTGACAAGGAAATATTAAAGGTAGTTGAAAAGGAACTTTTAAGATTGAATCGTATGATAGTTAAAGAATTAAAAGAGATGAATTGTCCAGCGGAGGGGTTGTCTCCTTCTACTGCTATAATTAAAGCAAGGCAGGTTTCTCCGCAGTTAGGTTTTGTTGGCTCTGTGATAGGGGTAAATGCCAATCCTATATTTTCTTTGCTGAATCACGATGTTATTCCGGTTATCTGTCCTTTAGGAATAGATAGAAAAGGCCAAATCTATAATGTTAATGCTGATACCTCTGCTTCCGAGATTAGTGTTTCCTTAGGAGCGGAAAAATTTGTGCTTATGACAAATGTTGAGGGTATAATTTATAGGGGTAAATTGCTTTCATCTGCGAATTTGAAAAAGATTAAGATTCTAATTGATAAAAAAGTCATAACTGGTGGTATGTTACCGAAGGTAGAGGCTGGGTTGAATGCTTTGGATAAAGGGGTCAAGAAAGTGCATATAGTGAGTGCAAAACAATCCCATGCACTCTTGCTCGAGATCTTTACTAAACGGGGTGTCGGGACAGAAATACGGGTGGATTAGGATGTTTTACAAAAGAGTTGTCCATAAGCCATTGGGTAAAATACTTCTTGAAAAGGGAATAATCACTTCTGAACAACTGGGAGAGGTATTGAGTCTTAGAGATAAGGAGAAAAAACTCACTGGTGAAATACTCGTTGAGAAAGGTTATGCTTCAGAAGAAGATATAATGTTTGCGTTGATGTCCCAATATGAGATTCCTTATTTTCCATTGAAAAATTACCAACTTGATTTTGAGTTGTTTATGAGGTTTCCTGTTTTTGAGATGGAAAGGTATGAATTTGTTCCTGTAGAGCAAATAGAGTCAATGGTGAGCGTTGTGACGTCTAATCCCTTAAGTAAAAGATTGGTTGAGTATATTAGACAAGAAGCAACTTTAGATGCTGTAGCCTTTATCTCTACTCCAAGTGAGATTAGGGAAGTATTGAAAAGATATAAGGAGCAGTATGGGGTGGCTTAAGGAAGAGCTTGTTGACATATTGATTAAGGAAGAAATAATATCTCGTTCAGATATTCCTCGTATTGTTAGTTATGCTAAGGAAAAAGAGATAGATTTCTTTGATGCAATAGTTGCTTTGCAACTGGTAGATAAGGATTTGCTTACTATGGTTTTGGCTAAGGGGTTGAGAGTCCCATTTTTGCGACTAACCAAATTGAATATTGATGAGGGTATTTTGGATATAGTTCCATTGGAGGTTATGAATCGACATAAGATCGTGCCGATATCTGTTGTCAGGGATGTTATCACTGTTGCAATGGTTGACCCTTGGAATTATATAGCCGTAGATGATCTTAGACTAAGGGCTAACAAGCAAGTGGCGGTTTGCCTTACGCCAGAGAGTGAGTTTAAAAAGTTCTTGGAAAGTTTTTTGAATGATGGGGAAATGGGAGAAGACCACAGTGCAGAAGAATTACAGAATTTATTAAGCGATTTCTCCGAAGAGGAAATTGAGTTGGTGGACGAGGATAAAGAGGGCAATCAGGACGAAACTGATATAGAAGAAAAGATGGCTCCAGCTGTCCGGGCGGTTAATAAGATAGTTGAAATGGGCGTAAAGCTCAAGGCAAGTGATATATTTATTGAGCCCTTTGAGAAACATATGCGAGTTAGGTATAGGGTGGACGGTATATTAAGGGAGATTGAATCTCCTCCAAGGTCATTGCATGAGGCTATTATATCCCGTATTAAGGTCCTTGGCCGTATGGATATATCTGAGCACCGAATCCCTCAAGATGGTAAATTCCGGATGAAGATAGGAGGGCGTATAGTTGATTTCCGTATATCAATTGTCCCTTCCTCCTTTGGAGAAAAGGTATGTCTACGAATATTAGACAAAGGCGCAGTTATGTTAGACCTTGATAATCTTGGGTTTCATGCCGATGTCTTAGAAAGAATAAAGCGGTGTGTCCGAAGGCCTCACGGAATGTTCATTGTTACTGGGCCTACAGGAAGTGGTAAATCTACTACCCTATATTCGATTTTAAGGTTTATTGATTCCCCTGAAAAGAACATCATTACAGTTGAGGATCCGGTGGAGTATCAGTTAAGGGGGATTAATCAGGTGCAGGTAAATTCAGAGGTGGGTTTGACCTTTTCTTCTGCCTTAAGATCTATATTGCGCCAGGACCCCGACATAATTTTAGTAGGTGAGATTCGAGACCACGAGACTATGGATATAGCGATAAAGGCAGCCTTAACAGGGCACTTAGTATTGACCACCTTACATACTAACACTGCTCCGGGGGCTATTGTACGTATGGTGAATATGGGAGTTGAGCCATTTCTGATTACTGCATCGGTAGTGGGGATAATGGCGCAACGTTTGGTGCGGAAACTATGTGATTCATGCAAGGAACCCTATGTTATGACCGAAGAGATGGCTGAGTCTCTTAAGATAAGTAAAGAGTATGTAGGGAAGACCTTTTATAAACCTGTTGGTTGCAAAAAGTGTTTGGATATAGGTTATAAGGGCAGGACGAATATAGCCGAGATAATGTTGATGTCTTCAAAGATTATGAGTCTTATCGCTAAGGGAAAAGAGGAGCCAGATATAAGAGAGGCTGCTATAGAAGAAGGTATGCGGACGATGCGTGAGGATGCGCTTATGAAGGCCGCTGAAGGATTGACCAGTATAGAAGAGGTCTTTAGGGTTACTGCACAGTGATAGAGTCATGGCTAAAAGAAGAAGATTTATAGATTCCCGGGTATTGGAGATCTTGCAAAAACGTTTCGGCTCTGGTTTGGTAGATGAAGTAAGGAGTTTACAAGGAGACGAGGATTTGTTTACTGTTATAGTCAATAAAACACCACTTCAAAAGGTCACATTGATGGAGTTAATATCTGATGAGCTCCAGATACCGTGGATAGATATCAACAAGGTAAGATTAGAAAAAATAAATACGGACATACTTTCGTTAACTGCGATGTTTGAAAAACACGTAATTCCAATCGGATTTATGGCAAATACAGTGTCATTAGTGATGGATGATGTGTTGGATGTTTTGTTGAAGGATGAGTTGTCTGCAGTAACAGGGTATGAAATTGTTCCGGTTCTGGCTTTCCCACCAGATATTGATGAATTCCTTTCTCAGTTCCGTTCTGCCAGTAACAAGATGGATTTTTCTGAGGATGAGATAGAGACTGTGATGGACACTGTGGATGACTCAGTAGTGTCGGCTCAGGTTATAGACGAGAGTGAGCAAGCCCCAATAGTGAGATTGGTCAATTTGATGATAAAAGAAGGCTTGAATCAAAGGGCCAGTGATATTCACATAGAACCAATGGAGGACTGTATAAAACTGCGATATAGGATAGATGGCGCATTGCATGAGATGTTAACTGTCCCTAAACAGCGTCAGCCTGCAATCTTGACTCGTCTTAAGATAATGTCTGGTATGGATATTACTGAATGGAGGGTTCCTCAGGATGGTAGGTTTAGATTGCGTCATAAAGATAAACTGATAGATTTTCGAGTTTCTTCTCTGCCCACTGTCTTTGGGGAAAAGTTTGTATTGCGTGTTTTGGATAAGAGTAATCTTCAGGTGGGATTAGATAAGCTCGGGTTTCTCCCTCAGCCGTTAGAGGAAT
>JAMOOT010000194.1 GCA_027065215.1 Candidatus Omnitrophota bacterium
TCAATACTACTACCTTACAAGAATATTTCTCACTTCCCTTTACCACTACATCCCGTAAAATGTTTACACAATCCTTTTCCCCTTCATCTATCTCTATCGCCAATCTACGCGCAATATCTACTAATATTTTCCATAACCTGCTTTTCAAGTCTTCAATACTGCTACACTCCGGCATACTCACCAGTATCACCGGATATCTCTTGTCCCAATCCCACCTATCACATATCCACAGCCCCTCAAACAACTCTTTTTCTCCCTCAAATAAATACCTTATCGTGGACAACAACAAACTCTTACCAAATCTGCGTGGGCGAGAAAGAAAAAACACCTTTCCTGAACGAAGTAACTTACACACCTCAGGTGTCTTATCTATGTACAAATAATTCAAATCAGAAGTCCTTAAATCCTTAAAATCTTGCACTCCTATCGGCATTAATTTATTCATATATATACCTCCTTACATATTGTCTACTATACATAATTCTATCACTTAAACAATACTTCACAAAAATCCAGATGTAAGCACCATATCCAATATGTTGTGTGAATTTACTCCTGAGAACACTACTCAAGGAATGAGGAGGGAACATAATAATGAATACCTTACCAGAGATTAGGATATAAACTTCCAGACAATGCTATAAATCAGCAATAGAGTGTATAAGTTGTGATTCCCTCTTTTTATTCCTTGTCAAACTAAGGGTAGCACACTTGTCCAATGCCTCTTTTCCCTTAAACCAAAGAATGGAATACTATACCACCATAGTTATCTTTAACATCTGTAGGAAGTAATTGGCCTTTTATCTCGTAAATCCCATCTTTTACTAAGTCAATGAATCTGCCCATATCCCCATCATTCTTGTACTTCTCCTCTTCTACCCACTGCGCAACACGAACCCATTTCTCAATATCCTTGCTCGTACCAATATGCAAATTTGCCTTAACTATCATCTCTCCCACAGCTATGATAAATTTATCTTTGCTCACCTCATCACTCGGAGATTCAATCCCTTGCTTTTTCAAGATCTCATCCAATTTTTTCTCTAACCCGAACAACCACTCCTTCTTTTCCTCATTCCCAAAACTTTCACTTTCCTGAACTGCCCTAAATAACCTCTCTTTTTCTTCCACAAGATCGCCTCTTTTCATAAGATCATTATAATACCTCTCAACCTCTTTTACCTTTCTCCTATCCCATGCATACTTTAATCCCCCTATCCCTACTACAGACAACACGGACATTCCCATTGCCTGTCCCCATCCCATCCCCAATCCAGAGAGCGAATCCAGTGCAAAGGCACTCTTACTCATTCCTACAATAGCCAATGCAGTCATAATAGGAAGAACCAAAGTCAAGATACCAGATTTATTCTTCTTCGCCTTTTCCTCTTGTTCCTTTTCCCATTTACGGCCTTTATTTAAATCTATTTTTCTATTTGTAGTTTTGACGTTTTCCTCCTTTCCCACCACATTTCCAATCCCACTCACTCTATAGGCATTAGAATCTTCTCCAAAAGCATTGGATAACGAGATACCACCTGTGTAAAACTCCCAACCCTCACCATACTCCTCCCACATAGAGAGACGGTATAGTCTGACATATTCATCCAAAAACTCACGAGGACTCCAGATCCTATCTGATTGAAGTCCTCCTATCTGCCCGGAGTCAACCAACTGAGTAAACACAGATTCTATCTTGTCCTTTGCAAA
>JAMOOT010000195.1 GCA_027065215.1 Candidatus Omnitrophota bacterium
AAGCAAAATTTACAGACGCTTTTGGAATATTCGAGTGAATTGCCAGATAGCCACAAAATGATCTTTTGGGGTACATTTAATGACTTCTTTGAAAGTACAACCTTAGAGCCCGCACAACAATATGAATTTTCTTCGTTGGATGGACTTAGGGAAGTTCTTCAGGAGTTTTTGGAGAATCTTACTTCGCCTAAACCCCAAGTTCTGGATTTTAACTGGACGCCAACTAAGGTTGTGTGGGATAAGGTTTATGATTTGAAGGTTAGTTTTAAGCTCTCTTACCCACCCGAGAATGTTTCCAGGGTAAAATTAATCTTCAAACCGGAGAATTACTCGTACTTTATAACCGAATACGGGATGAGGCGGGAAGATTATTACAAAGTCTTCCCGAATGATTCAAGGGTTTACGAGTTAAAACCGATTGACGGAGTTCTTGACGAGTCACTCGAAGAGTTTGAAGTTAACATTACAAACATTACTGGAGGTGCTGAGTACTGGATAATCATTCAAATCCGAACAAAAAACGGGAGGACAGTAGAGTACAAGAGGAAAACACCATACATAAGACAGTACGAGAACAACGCAAAAAAAGATGATATTATAGTAATGGCAAGTTACATGCCTTGGTTTACAGATTCTTCTTGGGTAAATGATCACAATTTTAAAGGATATCCCTTACTTGGTGCATACGTTCTCTCGGATCCTATGGTTGTTTACAAGCATGCAGATTGGGCCACTGGTTATGGAATAGACGCATTTTTAATGAACTGGAATGGCGCTGATAAAAGTGGCGATAGCAACACGCTTCGTATTCTCCATCTTCTCAAAAATTTCAGAGGAGCGCCGAAAATAGGCATATTATGGGGACCTGAGCCAGGAGTCATGATTAATGATGAATATGGTGAGTACTATAACATGAGTATTGAGCACAATAGAGAGGAATTCCTAAATGAGATGAAATACATAGCTTCAGAATACATGAACGAGCCCCTCTACCTCAAATTGGAGAATAGACCAGTAATATATTTCTATCAATCAAATGCACTCAGAGGTAATATTTCTCAGATAATGAAGGAATGTAGAAAAATTATAAAGAATGAAACTGGGATGGATCCATTCATATTTGGTGAGGAAATAGGATGGTTGTTTACTTTTCCAGAGGATTGGTTGAATATTGAAGGAAATTCTCTAGCTAGATTAAAACTGTTTGATGCTGTAAGTGATTGGGCAGGTGCGCATGACAGATCCAACCAAGATTTCATCGTTAATTATTCGAAGTATCTAGATCGTTTGTATCATGAATGGAGCTCTTTCTTGAAAAAACAGGATGTAGGATTCGTTCCAAGTGCTATTCCTGGATTCGACGAGATTTATATATATTATGAACCAGACTTGCCCCCAATTCCCAAAACACCATCACTCTTCAAAGAAAGATTAGAAATAGCATTAAGGTATATGGATCCAGGTTTAAAGATGATCAGGATAGATACGTGGAATGATTGGGGAGAGTGGAGCAATGTTGAGCCTACTAGTGAGGAAGGTTTCGTCTTCCTCGAAACTCTCAAAGAAGTTCTAGAGGAGTACATGAAAAAACAAGAAAAAGACTGACTGTGTGTTTATTCCTGTGTCAGACCGCGTATCAGTTCGTCCAGAGCCTTGTAGGCGTCACTGGTACCATACACCTTCTCCATGATCTTACAG
>JAMOOT010000196.1 GCA_027065215.1 Candidatus Omnitrophota bacterium
AAGGCTAATGACCCCTGATTATGTTGCTCTTAGGGATTATTGGACTATAAAGAGGGCAATGCACCACATTCGAAAATTTGGGAAGGATGCAGAGACTATTGATATGGTATATGTGGTTGATAATGAGTGGCATCTTTTAGATGATATTCCAATACGAAGATTGATTTTGGCTCATCCAGACCAACCTATAAAAGCGATAATGGATCATCAGTTTGTTTCGATTACTGTAAACTGTGATCAGCACGAAGCTATAAAACTTTTCGAACGATATGATCTTGTTGCTCTTCCTGTTACAGATTCGGAAGGACATTTGTTGGGGATAGTAACTGTAGACGATATAATTGACGCCATTCGTGAGGAACAAACAGAGGATTTTACAAAGTTTTCCGGGATTGAGGCTGAGCAGGTTGGTTTGGATTTTATCACCCGGATGAAAGATGTGCCTTTGGGGAAGATATTTCGAGCCAGGATTACTTGGTTATTTGCACTTTTAATAATGGACCTTGTTACAGGGGGGATAATTCAGAATTTTGAGAAGACCATTGCAAAGTATGTAGTGCTTGTGACATTTCTCCCAGTTTTAGTGGATACAGCAGGGAATGCTGGCTCTCAGTCTGCTACACTTGTAATAAGGTCTTTAGCCCTTGGAACCGTAGAGGTAAAAGATTGGTTTTTACTTCTGTGTAGAGAGATTCTTGTTTCTGCGATGTTGGGAGTAGCAATGGGATTGGGTATCTCTATCATGGGCCTTGTTCGGGGGAAGAGTATTTTGATTGCCCAAGTTGTAGTATTATCTATGATAATAAATGTTATGGTTGGTTCTCTTATAGGTGTTTTACTCCCTTTTATCTTTGTAAAGTTTAAAAAAGACCCCGCAGCAGCAAGTACACCTCTTATAACGACTCTGGCTGATATTATCGGAACAGCTATATTTTTGGAGATAGCACATCTGATGCTTATGTGATTAGAAAAGAGGTGAAATCAATAAGATGTAGATTTTAGGTTTAAGTTTTTAGATTTACTTGATATTCATTTGAGTAATTATTGAGGTAGAATAGAGTTGTAGGAAGGACAAGGCAAGGGGGATGTTATGGATAAATTGCTTCCGATAGGGATACAGGATTTTAAGTCGTTGAGGCAGAGCGGATATCTTTATGTAGACAAGACAAAGTGGATTTATCCACTACTTGCAGAGGGATATAAAGAGAATATGAAGTTTCCACCGTATTTTCTCTCCCGCCCGCGCAGGTTTGGTAAGAGTTTGTTATTGTCCACGATAAGGTATTTGTTTGAGGGGGAGAAGGAATTGTTTGAGGGGTTGTGGATACATAATAGGTGGGATTGGGACAGGAGGTATCCGGTGATATTGTTGAGTATGCCGGAGTGTAAGGGTAGAGAGAAGTTAGAGGTATTGCTGAGAGATAAGTTAAGGTTGATTTGTGAGAGAGAGGATGTGCAGTTTTCATCTGAACATCCCTCAAGTTTGTTTGCTGAGTTGATTCAGAAGTTGGCAGAAAAGTATTCTCGACAGGTAGTAGTGTTGATAGACGAATATGATCGTCCGATACTGGATAACATAGAAGAACCAGAGAAAGCCAAAGAGGTGCGGGAGTATTTGAAGGGATTTTATTCGTTATTGAAGGATTTGGATGAATATTTGAAATTTATTCTATTGACCGGTGTAACACGGTTCAG
>JAMOOT010000197.1 GCA_027065215.1 Candidatus Omnitrophota bacterium
TTCTTTATTTACTTCCTCCGCCACTTAGCGCTTTACTCTCTTCTGTATTTTCATCTTCTATTATATCCATAGTCCCTTATGCAGGTGATGAAATAAATATTTTCGGGTGTACGTACAAATTGGGGGGGTGCAGTAGTGGAACCTGCAACATATTGGATCTAATGAGCTGTAGCGGCCCAGGTTCGGCCGTATTGTCCTGGATTTCCTCAACTTTTTCAGATGTATTACGTGCTATTAAAGTTGAATACTTTATGGCCGTGGATATTCATTCTACTCAGAGTTATCTTTGTTTGAATGAAAATTCGGATACAGTGGGCTTGACCGAGCCAGGAATTGCTCTTTCTATGAAGATTGAAGAGGATTCATTTGGGGCGCAATTTATTTATCCTGTGGTTGGGGTAAAAAAGGCCGGTCCAGTTCCTATAGAAAGAAGGGTAGGTACTTTAAAAAATACGAGTAAAAATTTCAAAGATAAAAAAAGGAAACGTCATAGCGGTGTGTTAGAGAAAGCCGATGAGGAAGATGATCTCGACGATATTGACGATGATTAGGTTTATTCTGTTTTATTGATAGATAGGAGGGTGGTATGCGGGGGCTTAATGAGCATGGGATATTTCTTGCTGAGTTGGTGGTGTCTTTGTTGCTTGTTAGTATAATTATGATCTCAACGTTTTCAATATTCAATTTTTTAAAACAAAATAGATTAAACAGAGAAAAACGTTTGAGGGCGTTGTATGTAGCCAGAAGCAAACTTGAAGAGTTGCTTAGCAAGAACTTTGAGTCATTGAATACGTCAATAATAGGATGCAAATCCATTAGTGATTATATAGGAGAAAATGATTATTTAAGAGGCAATGTCTGTGTCTATTTGAATACTATTTCAAACTGGGACGGGGATCCAAATGTGGATGCAAAGCAACTTGAAGTCAGTGTTACGTTTATTTAAGGGAAGAGAGGGGTTTACCCTTTCCGAAGTTATACTCGCCTTGATCATTTCTTCCGTTGTGTTATTGGTTATATCCGGGATATATAATTTCCAGACTAAATTCTTTGACAAGATGCTCTCTGCCTGGCAGATTAGTGATGACCTCTCGGTTGCATTAGCGACATTTAAACGTTATACCACCTTGGGCAAGGAGGTGGTTTCTTGTTCTCCGAATGAGGTTAGGATAAAAATCGAGGAAAATGGGGGAGAAAAAGAAGTATATTGGCGGTTTAACCTGAATGGTGAATTGTTTTATGCTATAGTACCTGTGGGTGGGGGATACGGGAGTGAAACTCTTTTGACCGATTTATTGTTGCCGTCCAAAAGTGGTTTTGAATCTTGGATTGATTCAGATACTAATATATCAGGTATAACTGTTAAATTAACGCTAAGGGATAAATATGGACAGGAAGGTCGGCGTATTAGCAAGTATAGACTAATTTTGACGGGTGGTGGAGGATGATTTGGCAATCTTCTTTTATTAAAGGAAGAAGGGGGGTGGGCTTATTAACGTTGGTTGTAACGCTTTCTTTAATATCGGCTATGATGGTCTTTACCTTGCTGTACCTCAACTTTTCCTATGCTAAGAGGACAAAGATTGAAATAGGTAGTGACAAGGCCCGGTGTGTTTATGAATCGGCCTATTTGAGGGCAGAATATGAGATATTTAATAACCCGGAAGTCTTTGAAAAGGTAAAGAATGATGGTAAATATGAGATTGCGGATTTTAGCGTTAATGGTGTTACTCCTACAATTCGTATATTACCCGATAATGATGGCGATGGTTTTTTAGATATAGAGATAGATATTCCTTCGACATAACAGGTAATTGTTTATGGACCTTTATCTTGAGATTTTAGAGTTAGGGAAAAAAATCTTGGGTGCCCAAGATTTGGAATTTTCAGCCCGGCATTTAGCTGAAACTATTTCCTCATCTTTCCATGTAGATTTTTTAGGTGTCTTTGGGGTTGCCAAGGATGGAAATGTCTCTCTGCTTTATGCCCATGGCCTGCGGGATGAAGATACCTTGTTTAATATCTCACTTTTATCTATTTGGGAAGAAATTGCTGCCAAAGTAGTGGAGAAGAAGACTTTTATTGTTACCAAGGCCAACAATGATAGCCCGTTAGTTCAGTCCTTAGATAAGAATTTAGAGGTTGCCGGAATTCCATTGATCTCTTCAAAGGGCGTTAAGGGTGTGGTTGCTGTGCTGATTGAAGAGGAAAATGTGGATTGGAGCAAGGTCGTTCCTTTGATTCAGGCAATCGCTATTTCATTTACTGGAGAATTGGTTAATTCTGAACTGTACTCACAGTTGGAGAATCTTTTTTTGAGTACTATATTAGCATTGGCTTCAGCAGTTGATGCCAAACACCCCTATACCAGAGGACATTCCGAGCGGGTAACAAGATACTCGGTTGCCATAGCAAAGGAAATGGGATTAGTTCGCCAGGAGATCAAAGACCTCCAGATTTCAGCACTGCTCCATGATGTTGGGAAAATAGGAATAAGAGAGAGTGTATTGGATAAGAATGGGAAACTTACGCAGGAAGAGTATGATGAGATAAAGCAACATCCCCTTATAGGGGCAGAGATAGTGAGTAAGATTGTTAATTGTGAACGTATAGTTCCGGGTATATTGGAGCATCATGAAAGGTATGATGGAAAGGGATATCCTTATGGGAAAAAGGGAGATGAGATATCTTTATTTGGCAGAATAATTGCTGTGGCAGATACCTTTGATGCTATGACCTCCACTCGCACCTATCGAAAGGCGCTTCCCTTTCAGGTGGCAGTGGAGGAGATAGTGTATAATGCGGGCTACCAATTTGACCCAAAGGTGGTAAAATATTTTGTTGAGGTATACGAAAAGGAAAAGGATATATGGCAGAGAGAAAATATTATATTTTCGGTGCGATAATATTTTTTTGTTTTCTATCAAATTTGGGTTATTGTGAACCTCAAGAAGTTCAATCGGTTAGTAGTAAGAAAGGCCAATATATATTTTCCCTTCGCTCGGCTGATAGAAATATCTGTGAAAAGGTAAGTTCAGAGCCTAACAGGGAATCAGATAGGTTTCAGGATGGCCTTCAACCGGTTAGTATTTCTTTATCCAAACTGAAAAAAGAGTTAGGTAAAAAGGCAATATATAAGGGGCGGGATGTTGTGTCTGAAAAAGGACTTTGGTATTTGGAGTATCCATTTGATACAGCGGTTTCTACCTTAGAGAAAATAGACGACTTTAGGGCATATCTATCACGTATGGTTGGAGGAGATACAGATATAGATGTGTCCGAAGACAGAGTTAATTTTCAAATAAGAAAAAGATTTTAATTGAGATAGATTTTTTGATATTAATTTTGTAGGGGGGGATGTGCGTATAAGTGTCTTTTTGTGGTTGTGTATATTTTTATTGGTTCTGATAGGCATATTTGGTTCAGCCTATGCTAAGTATTCCCGATTAAGAGAGCGTTTGTTTAGGACCGAAAAGGAGATAAGGCATATAGAGCGTATAAATGAACAGTTACGCGTAAAGATAAAGCAACTCTCAGAAAATACTGCGGCATTAGAAGAGGTGGCCCGTTATAGATATAAAATGGGTCGGCCAGGAGAGGTAATCTATGTCTTGGATACAGAAGATTAGGGGTAGGGGATTGGTATGTTGTATAATCTATTTTACCAGTTTCGTGATGTTTGGATCGGATTTAATGTCCTTAAATATATCACATTTCGGGCATTGGCCTCAGCGGTTTTCGGATTTGTGTTTAGTTGGTATGTGATAGGTAAGGCAAAAGGTATACTAACTTCACTGCAGTTTCTCCAGGTTACAAGGGATGAGGAAGATTGTCCTGCATTATCTGAATGGCATAAGTCAAAGAGAACTGTCCCTACTATGGGAGGCCTCTTTATAATCTTGTCTTTAGTCCTATCTTGGCTTTTGTGGGTTGATTGGAGAAGTCCATTTTTGTGGTTGGGAGTATATGTATTATTTCATCTTGGCCTTGTGGGACTTCTTGATGATACCCGTAAGATAATCTCCCAATCTTCTCGAGGGTTGAGCAAGTCAGCCAAATTGATTAATCAGTCCATTGTCGGAGTAGTAGTAGGTGGATATTTGTATTCTCAGCCGTGGTTTCCTAAGACAATGCATTTCCCGTTCTTTAAAGATATAACCCTTTCTTTGGGAGTGTATTTTATTCTTTGGTCCGTATTGGTTATTTCCGCAACCTCCAATGCAGTTAATCTAACGGATGGCATGGATGGACTGGCAATAGGTTGTGTTATTATGACTGCCTTGACCTATGCAGTACTTTCGTATGTAGCAGGAAATGTTCGAATAGCGCAGTACCTCTGGGTCCCTTATGTTAGGGGGGCTGGGGAACTTTCGGTTATGTGTGCAGGTATATTTGGCGTAGGATTGGGGTATCTATGGTATAACGCTTATCCTGCCGAGATCTTTATGGGAGATTCTGGGGCCTTAGCTCTTGGGGGAGTATTAGGGATGGTTGCCTTGGCTGTAAAACAGGAGTGGTTGCTGGTAATAGCGGGTGGTATATTTGTATTTGAAGCCCTATCAGTGATATTGCAGGTATTTTCATTTAGAGTATTTGGACGAAGGATATTCAAGGTTGCTCCGCTCCACCACCATTATCAAGTTAAAGGCAAGCATGAGGTTAAGGTTATAGTTAGATTTTGGATTATATCTGGAATATTGGCTATTTTGGCCTTATCTACGTTAAAATTGCGCTGATTATGGTGGGTAACCGTTTCTTGGTTCTGGGATCGGGAGTAACTGGAAAATCTGTATCTGAGTTTTTCCTAAAAAAGGGGATAGAGTTCCGTGTCTCTTCCCTATCTAAGATAGATTCAGAATTCAAGGAAAAGTTATCAGCGCAAGGCATATCCTTTGAAGAAGGCAAGCACAGTTCAGACTGGTTTGAATGGGCTGACTATATAGTATTGAGCCCTTCTGTAAGAAAAGATAGACTTCCTCAAGGGGCCCAATCCCGCTGTATATCAGAATTAGATCTGGCTCAGGAGTTTTTCCCAGGCAAGGTAATTGCTATAACCGGCACTAATGGGAAAACCACAACGGTCTCTATGTTAGCCCATGTCCTGTCCAATGCTGGTATGCAGGTTATGGCCTGTGGGAACATTGGGTTGCCGTTCATATCAGTGGCAAGTCGGGACCTGGATGCGGTTGTAGTGGAGGTGAGTTCTTTTCAATTATTTAATTCCTCTCGCTTTAGACCGGATTTGTTTGCCGTGTTAAATATCACCCCAGACCATCTTGATTGGCATAATGGCTTAGATGAATATGCCTTGTCCAAATTATCTCCAATAAAGCGCATCTCTTCTTCTCACCAGGTGTTTTTAAACCAAGACAGTCCACTTATTTCCACTTACTATTCCGGGTCGGCTAACTGGTTTAAGGGGGGCGAGAATGAAAACGAGGCCTGTGTTTATGCTATGTGCGAGGCCATTGGAATAAAGAGGGAATTAATTGAAACTGCGATCAAGACATTTTCTCCACCGCATCATAGGATCTCTTTTGTTGGCCGTGGCAAGGGCTTGGTGTTTTTGAATGACTCTAAGGCTACAAACCCTGCCTCCACCTTTTGGGCATTGAGAAGGTTATCTATAAGAGGAGTAGAAGGGAAGGTCGTACTTCTATGTGGAGGCAAAGGAAAAGGCCTTGAATATAGCGGTATATTGAATTATAAGGACATCCTGAAAGGTATAGTAGGATTTGGGCAAGAAGGCCCCAAGATAGTGTCTCAGTTATCAGATATACCCGGATGGGTTGAATCTGATTTAGATCACGCATTTAATATGGCAGTACAGATTGCTGAACCGGGAGATGTAGTTTTGCTTTCTCCTATGTGCGCAAGTTTTGATCAATACACAAACTATAAAGAGCGAGGGGAACATTTTGAAAAACTGGTATTATCTTTTTTGCGATCTTAGCAATGTGGATTCCAAGATCCTTCGCCGAAGGATATTCTTTACTGTCTTATTATTGGTGTGCATTGGAATAGTTATGGTCTATTCAAGTAGTTTCCCCTATGCTGAACATAGTATAGGGAATAGCGAGTATTTTTTGGTCCGTCAGGTGATATTTTCATTCTTAGGCTTGATTGCCTTGTTTGTTGGGTATTCATTAGACCCCGAATTGCTACGTAGGAGTAGCCGATGGTTGATGTTATTTTCTCTGATTTTGCTCGGATTAGTCCTTGTGCCGGGGATAGGCCAGCAAGTAGGTGGGGCCAGGCGCTGGATAAGATTGGGTTTGCTTAATTTTCAGCCATCGGAAATGGCTCAGTTGGTACTTTTGATCTACGCTTCGGATTTTTTTGCTCGCAAGATACGAGAGCGCAGAGGAATTTTGACCGACTTAGCCAGTATGTTTCCAGTCTTCTTGATATTTGGTATTATGGCAGGTCTAATCCTGCTCGAGCCGGATTTAGGAACTACTACAGTCTCTGCCGCTGCCCTATTTTGTCTTATGTGGGGGGCAGGATTTAGGTTGTCATATGTTATCTCTTTATTTTTGATAAGTTTACCGTTGGTTTCAGTATTGGTGTTCTCCTCTCCATATCGAAAACGGAGGATATTAGCCTTTTTAAATCCATGGGCTGATCCTCAGAATGCTGGTTTTCAGATAATCCAGTCTCAGATTGCATTAGGTTCAGGTGGATGGTTCGGAAAAGGATTAGGGAAGAGCATCCAGAAACTATTTTATCTGCCAGCAGCCCATACTGATTTTATCTTTGCAGTTATAGGGGAGGAGTTAGGCTTTATAGGAACATTTTTGGTCCTATCTTTGTTTTTCTATTTATTTGTTCAGGGATTTGCTGCTATGGTGCGTCAAAAAGATCCCTATCGTAAACTCCTAATCCTTGGAATAATGTCTCTCCTATGCCTTGAGACCATTATAAATCTTGGGGTAAATTTGGGATTGCTCCCGCCAAAAGGATTGCCTTTGCCTTTTATAAGTTATGGTGGTAGTGCCCAGATAATCAATATGTTTGCAATAGGTCTGGTCCTTAGGTTGGTTTAAATTCTTTTTCTAAAACACCAAGCGCTTCCAGGTTCTTCAACATCTTTTGGGACTCAAGTTCATTAGGATTGATTATTAGAATGCGTTTAAGTGCCTGTTTGGCCAAAGGCAAGTTTTTAGCATTCAAATACACTCTGGCGATCCTCTTTAAGAGGTTTATATCTTGAACATGTTCGATCTCAATAGCCTCTAATAATTCTATAGCAGATGGGTTATGGCTGGCCAATATCTCAGCGATGGCGACAAGGATATTTACGTTTAATGGGTTTAACTCAAAAGCCAACTGGTACTGTTCAAGTGCCTGTCGAACCTGCCCTCGACGCAATAAACTATCGCCTTTGAGTTTTAGAAAGTAAGATTTTACCTTATTTCTACGGGTTGAAGAAAGAGGATCTTGCAGGGTTCGGAATAGAAGTTTTCGCGTCTTTATGTCATCAGGGTCATTTTTAAGCAAATATTTCAATAAACTTATCGCATAGACACGATGACCAGCCTTTATCGCCTCTAACGCCTTCTCGATAATTTTATCTCTTTCACTTTCCATTTTTGAAGGTAAATTATCTCTTTGTAAACCACCCAAGTCTACAATAACATTCAACATATTGTTCGTCAACCTATTATAACATATCATTGTTTGATAAGAAAACACATGAGATTTTCGCGTAGTGTTTAGAATTTTGTTATGTAAAAATCATAGGAGAGTTTCTTTGTTTTGAAAATCCTTGAAAATAGTCCGGAGGAAAGGTAAATTAGAATCGTAAGCGTTATACATTGGCGCCTCCTTTGTTTTTGAGTTGGTTAACAATTTAGACAAGGGAGGGGGGCATAAATTTTGTCCCCCTCTACACCAAATTTACACGAGATATTATACGCTACGGAAGAATCGATCTCATTGACACATAAACAGATAGTAAGGTATACTTTACTTAGATAGGAGGGTAAGTAGATTATGGGATATGCATTACCTGCGCACATATATGATTTGGTTCGAAAAGAGTTTGGAGATGAGAAGAAAGCAGATGTTCTGCTTAGAGTAATAGAGTTGTCGTTTTCTGAGATAGAGAGAGAAGTAAAAGAGGAATTTCAGGAGCAAAAAGAAGTGGTAAAGAGTGCGGTTTATAATGAATTGCGCAATGAGTTGGCAACGAAAGAGTTTGTCCGTGCCGAGGCTGCTGCACTGCGTGACGAAATGCATCAAGAAATTGGTAAATTGAGGGATGAGATGTATCAAGAGATTGGTAAGTTGCGGGATGAGATGCATCAGGAGATTGGGAAGTTGCGAGGCGAGGTAATGGATTTGCGAGAAGAGATGTATCAAGAGATTGGTAAGTTGCGGGATGAAATGCATCAAGAGATTGGTAAGTTGCGGGATGAGATGCATCAGGAGGTTTCTTCTATTCGTTCTGATATACGGGTTTTAGACTTTCAAATGAAGGTATTAATTGCATTAATGATTCTTGGGATGACCTTAATGAATCCTAACTTTGTAGAGTTATTGCGTCAGATATTTGTAAGATAACATTTATTTTTCCTCATTGCGTTCAATTTGAAATCCTTTGTCCCGAAGAAAGAAATTGCCAGGGACATCGTCTCATTAGGGTACAGCCTTATTATAGAGGTAGTTCATAGCAGACTCAAGATTTGTTGATGGTAGTCAAAGGAGTAACGGACCGACTTTTATTTTCTTTTCTTTTCTTTTGTTGATTCATAACTTCATAAAAGATCAAAAATTCGCACTCTTTTCGATTTTTATTTCTCTTCATTCTCAATCGAACGATGTCACTTCCTATTCTCATTGACACTGTAAAATCTTATTGACATAGAGATTGTGTGGTATTATACTCATCAATGTGGAATAAAGTGGAGTAAAGTGGAATGTTTTATGGGGAGTACGCCCATACATTAGATGAGAAAAATAGGTTTATCCTGCCAGCGCGGTTTAGGGAGGTGGCTCATCAACAAGGGGTTCGGTTATTTTTCCTCACTCGGGGGCTGGATAAGTGCTTATTTCTCTTCCCA
>JAMOOT010000198.1 GCA_027065215.1 Candidatus Omnitrophota bacterium
TCCCAGATATTTTCCTGAATAAGTCCAGCAAAATGGACAACAATAACTGCCTTTGTCCTTTCGTTAACCTTGCGTTTAACATCCTCTAATGATATGGAAAAGTTTTCGTCCACCTCTGAAAAGACAACCCTTGCCCCTCGAAGAGCAACAACACTTCCCGTCGCAATAAAAGTCTGACAAGGGACTATAACCTCATCTCCTTCCCCTATATCCAACGCCATCAAAACCGACTCTAACGCTGATGTGCAGGAATTGGTCGCAACAGCAAAATTCACACCAATCTTTTCAGCAAATTCCCTCTCAAAGTTCTCCACATTCTCTCCCATAGTGAGCATACCATCGCCTGCCAGAATCTTCTTAACTTGATCACATATCTCCTCTATATCTTCCTGAGGGAAAAAGGGCAAGGCAATCGTGTATCTGCTCACAACCAAACCTCCCTTACATAGTCCCTTAATGCCTCTCTTACATCCCTGCCTTCCAGGCCTAAAAGAGTTCTGGCCTTAGTGGTATCAGGCACCATATCTCCTCTCGCAACAGACTGCCTCTCGGATAACAATATTCGCGAATCACTTCCCATAGACTCCACAATCACCTCAGCAACCTCCTTTAGGACAAGGGTTGGGTAATCTGCCAGCAGAAAAACCTCAAAATCAGGTAGAGAATCACCTCTCATCCATGCGGTATATAAAGAGTCAAGCACTGTCTTATATGAGATGAGGGGTTTCTTTATTTGCCCTTTAGAAAACAATTCTATCGTTTTATTCTCCTTGGCCAATGAAGAAATAGTATGGACTATCCCTCCAAGATGATTCTTACCAAATACCGAAGGCAAACGGAAGATCACAACTCTGGCCCCTGATCTCTCTTTGGTGAACATATACAATAATCTCTCCCCAACATATTTAGTAATCGCATAATAGGTGTTAGGAGAAACACATGTCTCCTCATCAACAATCCCTCGCCTGTCTCCAAACACTGCTATGGTGGAGGTATATACTATCATGCCTACACCCATCTCTTGTGCCCATTCGATTACCTTTTGCGTTGTCATTACATTTCCTCTATAAAAATCCTCATATCCGATCCCAGCAGAACTTGGTTGCTGACTGGCCAAGTGAAAAATAACATCTATAGGATTATTTATCTGAGCGAGATTAACTGAAGAGATATCCATCATATCACCTTTAATAAAAAAGAAATTTGGATGGTCCAAAACTTCAGGCGATAAAAATCCCTCTTTTCTGCTTACTCCTATGACCATATTACCTTTATCTATTAAATAAGAACACAGATGGCTCCCTAAAAAACCACCTGCACCAGTAACCAGACAGAAATTTTTCTCCCTTGACATATCCACAAATCCTTCTAAAATTATAACTTAGTTTTCTCTGCCGGGATAGCTCAGGTGGTAGAGCGCAGGCCTGAAAAGCCTGGCGTCCCCAGTTCGACTCTGGGTCCCGGCACTTTGCTTAAATCTTTTCCTCTACCCACTCCAATACCTCTTTAACAGATTCTTTAAATTTTGACCTATTTTGGAAGAAAGAATACATTGTCCAGAATATCTCCTCTCGAACCCTCTTATCAGAGAGTCTTTCAATTATCTCTTCCAGATTTGCCAAATCGCTTCGCACTCTCCACCACCAATCAACTTTTGGAAACTCAACTTCAAAAACAAGAGGAATCCCCCCTATGCGTAAGGCAAACCAACTCAATCTGTCCAATGTATCTCGAGAAAACCGCATCCTCGTACCTATCACTGCCCTAAACTTACGCATCTGCTTGACCATATTCTCTAAACTCCCCACCAAAAGGCTATCCACAGCCTGCATCCCCAATAAAGTAAGTTTATCTCCTATCCGTTCAAACAATTCATGTTGCCACTGCCAATAGGCATCCTCTATTACCTGACAACTAAGCACTGACCATAGAATCTCCTTCCTAAAAAGAGATACTATTTCATTTACCTGCGTGCCTTTATCTAATAAAGCCTTTATTTGTCTTTTTATCTCCTGCAATTCATCTTTAACAAATTCCTGTCTAAAGGTCCATCTCTTTTCTTGCAAAGACATATTCTGAAACAAGGCCACATCTTCCCCTTCCCATTCGTCAAAGTTTATCCTCACATCTGGATAACTAAAGTCTGCTACTTTACAGTCTCGAGACAGTATCTTCTCTATCCAAACCGCGCTCCACTCGGAAACTGTTACCATACCGATCAGATGCCTAAAAAACCTTATCGGAGAGGCCAGTGCAGAGATCTGGTCCAAGTTATTAAAAGTGAATATAGATACATAAGGAATCCTCAGGGATTCAAAGATAGGTCGGATCAAGACAGAATCTTCCTCTTTCAATCCCATAAAATATAGATCAAAACCCAGGACTAAATCAGGGTTCAATGAGACTATCTTATCACGGACCGCATTTACATCCTTTGCTAACTCTTTATAATTTTCCTCAAATATAACCAAATCCACGCCCGACTCTAACAACGCGTTGGCCCAATCAACATAATAAAAGTGCAGATCAGGATCAGCCGGAGGGAACAAAACGATCCTCATCTTATCAACCCCTCTGCCCTATACCTTTGATCAACCTCTTCTAAAAGCGATATTACATCTTCACACCCGCCAATCAAGGCCTCAAAAAAGGCCAATATAGTATCCAATCGTTCCCGAGCAGGAATCTCCTTCTTTAAGGTAAAGAACTTTCGTATCATAACCATCACTGCCGCTGAAAAATTCTGGACGAGATTCATTATATCCTTATATTTTTCATCAAAAATCCTATCAATAGACTCATTGACCTGCCTCATCTCTTCAAAGGAAAGGTCCTCTCTATCTCTAAGGGACTCTCTCATCTTCTCAAGGTAGGCAAACTCACTTTCGACGAGATCCTTAAATTCCCGCATATTACCAATCAATCCCCGCCAATAGGCCTCAAACCCTATCCTATCAAATAGCACATTACAAGTCATAGATCGTATCTTCATCTCCTCTCGTTTTTGAGCAATCCTCCCCTTCAGGTCCATCTTTTTTATCTCATCTAACGCCATTGACATACTCATATGCCTTGTCCCTTTAATCTTTGCCCCTTTTGGTTTGACATCCCATATCTGTATTGGTGCCACATCTATAACACGTTCAAAATCTCGTAGATAACCAACAAATATATCCTCAGTTACCACATCCTTACCATCCACCCCTTCAACCCTCCTGGCCCAAACATACTTCACGCCTTCCTTGCCAACCTTTGCAAGGACCTCTGTTCCTGACTTATCTTTTATGAGTTTAAGGTTCACTTTGTTCACTGCCTCTGGAACGTGAGAGGAAGAGAGTTCAGGATAAGACAAATCTAATCCTACCAGTATGATTGGATCTGCTCCCGAGAACAATGAAAACATAAACGCAGTATGCGCCGTACTCAATCCCTTAAATAAACCTATCTTGTTGGCAAAAAACCTCTGAAACAGATGTGTCATATATATGACACTCAAGGCCCCCTTCCACATTGGAAGGATAGTCTCATACACATCTGCTGCTGCAACAAGAAGGCTATTTACCAATCTATCCATCATCATCCGCTCATAATGCTGGGCATTCTCCCGTGAAAAATCAAGACCTATCACCACATCCGGATCTATTCCATTAAGTTGAAGGACTGGCACAGCAGTATCTACAGCTATTAACAAGGCATAATCCTTTGCCTGCCTAACAAATTCTATAGAATCTCGTAAACTCGGCCCCGGAGCAATGCATAGGATTGGTATTCCCTTAAGCCAATCATACCAGACCTCCATCCCTGGAGTTTTCATCAAATACGGGAAATTTAATAGACTATTCCTTATTTGTATTGCCCCAATGCCAATGTTCGTTACCAGACATACTCGCGCATTAAACAGATTGTCTCGTATCAATCCCTTAACCTGCTGAGACTTCTTAGGGTAGATATTCTTGATTGGCGGATATTCTACTATAAGCGGGCGAGATACCACCCGATCAATGAAATTCCTATCCTGATTTAAAGAATTTAATAGATCTACCTCTCTTAAATCTAAGAAGAACCTCACCCTATCATCTAAAATCCACTCTTCGATATCCCTAACATAAAGGAGTAACTTAAATAACGAGATATCCAAAGAAACCAATGCAATATAATCCAACACCTTCTCTCTTAACGCATCCACTATGTATCCCGAACCCAAACCAACCACATATACGTGGAGTCGATTTTCTAAATCAAGGGACTCTACCCATCTCCTTGCGGACTTTACAGGATTATGAAGGCTATCCAATGGATAGGGATGTCCATCTTTCTCGAGAACTATAACCGGATCACCTGTTTGGCTCGTTTGAACCCAAGCATTCTCTGGTAAAGAAGCATTGTCTATACGATCGGCATCTTTCCAGTACTTAGGGTTAGAACGCAGTAAAGTGAGGTTTTTCTCATATAATCTTGTATCTAACTCCACTCTATTGCCAGCCATCCCTGTTTTATCAACCATAAGACCTCCAACTCACTGAGCCCCCATTCTTTGGCTTCACTGATAGTGCCACCTTTCCCTTCCGATAGAAAACGCTTAAGTTTACTCTCATCTATAATCGCCTTAAGCCAAGGATGCACGCCCAGACCTTTATCTATCAGGCCATCTCCCCTTACCCTATATCCTACATCAAAACCTATTCGAGTCGAAGGATAAATAGCATAAAAGATATCACTTAAAACCACATCCTTATCTTTCATCCTCACATTCAGATTATGTGCCTGTCCTTGCAATTGCCACTGCCATAGATCCTCCCAAGAAGGGATAATATTTTCCCAACAAAAGCGAGGGTGTAATCCAATAGAACCCCTCTGAGGCCTTTTATATAAGTATTCTCTCATAGCCATAAGAAGATCCTCAAAATCTACAAAGATCGTGCTGGCCCATATAAGATGAAGTTTTGGCTCATAAGATAATATCTCAAGATCAACGATCTCTTTTTCTATCCCCTGCAGGGTATAGGTCTTTATCAACCTCTTACAAGGATAATCCGCCAATACATCTCGATAGCCTCCCCAATCAAATGCGATTATGGGAAGGCGATAATACATCGCTTCAAGCAATACCAACCCAAATGTCTCTTGAAAATTATCACTTATCCCTAAAAAGACATCACTTATAGAGAAAAGCACCTGTTTATCCTTCTCATCCGGATTCGGAATAACAGAGATCCAAGGTTCTATATCCCATACCTTGCTAATACCTTTGAGGTATTGATAATAATCACTTTCTTCTGTTCCCCCTGCTATTATCACTCGAAAATTTTTTCTTCCCTCCTTTGAGAGATGGTAAATTGCCCGCATAAGGACAAACAAATCTGCCTTAGAAAATTCGCTTATTCGGGAAAAATAAAGAAATACTATATCATCTCCTCCTATTTTCAATTCCTTTCGCGCCACTTGACGTAATCTCTCTGGCAGGGGTTCAGGGATATCTGGTAGGCCTAACGGGATAACCCTGACGTTCAGATGCACTCCAACCTTCTTTAAGATAGCCTCTATCACCCTCTTTGCTGTGGGTGAGGTGCACACTAACACGTCTCTATCACGGAGAAAAGGAAGACTTGAAAGGAAATTCCTTATAAGATGGGGATAACTCAAGGAATGCGTCAATGCACTTAGAGGAACAGGCCAATCGAAGTGACTGCGAACCCTGGCAGCCTCCCCCCAGTCTAAGTCAGGATGAAATAAAACCCAATTACCTTCAGAAAAATCCCACGTTCGGATACTCTCCCGTACCCTACACTCATAACCCAACTTATTTAGAGATTCATCTCCACAGGTATAAGGAGAAAATAATACCCTACGCTTTATCATACTTCCAAATCGACCTAATGCCGTCAAAAAGGACCTATTTGCAACGCCCCGACCTTGAACGATTGGAGAAGAAAAATCACCCAAGGAGGCCCAATTCATGCCACCTTCTCTTCTATCTGCGTCTCAACCTCATTCCCTTCTGAAGCAATCTTCTTTAATCCCTCAATCCAGGCATCCTGGAGAGGCTTTAGTAAAGAAAGGACTTCGTCTAATATCTTGGGATCCTTATTCAGGTTTGCATCTATTGTGCGGCGATAGCAATAGTTATAAAGGGCGCGGAACTTATCTGCCAACTCAGAGACCTCATCATTAAGCCCTATCGTAAGTTCCGAAAGCAACCGTCTGGCCCGAAATATACACTCGCCACAACGGGCATAATCTTTGTTGATCATAGCCTCTTTTGCCTCTTCCAAGAAAGATACAATCCCTCCATATGCCAACAAGACTGCTTCTTGTGGCGTGGTTGTCTCCTGTTTAACCTTACGATAGGTCTTCCACGGATTCATCTCTCACCTCCATTTATTTCCCCCCAAGACTCTGAGCCTGTGAACTCAACCAAGAGCTCAACGAATTCATTTGTCCTAACAACTCTTCCATTCGGGTGAATTGGCGATACAGATAATCCCGCCGCTTATCCAACCTCTCTTGTAAACTCTTTATCTGATAATCATATACATCAACATTATCTTCTATATTATCCAACTCACTAGAAATAAGGCCAACTTCTGGATCTGTCAAATAGGCAAGCCTTCCGTTTATCCTAAGGCCTACTCCTCGGGCCTCAGTAGCCTGTACCTCTGCTATCCTGGCGTAACCATCCTCCCCTTCCAGTCCATAAAGCCTTATCTTATCTGTGTAATACGGCAAAGTGAAGAAATGTAATTTCTCTGATTGGGTATTATCCGAGACCACTCTATAATCATTCCACTTATCGTTGTACCAATACTGCAACCTATAACCAGTAAGCCTCTTCCCTGCCTCTGGCAGAGTAAATACCTTTATCTTGTAGAGGGAAATCCTGCGAGAAAAATCCAATTCAAACCAAGAATTGTTCTCATTATGGGTTCCATTCATCCATCCATTGGAATTCGGTCCAAACTCATCGGTATTGGTATTCCCATTTATTGCCCGCGATGGGCTATAACCCGAAGCAGTGGATGAGGCCGATGCAACGCCCCCATTGTCTCCCAATGCCATATTCACCTCATAATTGAATAGTCTTGCAACTGCTTCAGGATCCGCCTCTAACTTTTCCTTCAACTTTCCCTCATCCAATGAAAGATGCCCGTCAGAATCAAAACTTATCCCAACCGCTGAAATATGGTTCATATCAGAGGGCAATCCCTCAACAGGACTGGTAACCATATTGAACAATTCATTTTGAAGATTCATCAATCCAACATCACCTAACAAAATCCCTGACTCACCTGTTTCCGGATTGTAGGCCATCTGCTCTGCGATGTAATCAACAATATCATTGTAGGTATCAATAAATTGATTAACTGCAGAGACAACATCTTCCGTATTTTGTTCAACTGTCACTGTAACCAATTCATCAGACGCAGATACAAGATTCAAAGTAAGTCCCTGTATCGCATCCTCCACTTGATTGGAACTGCTCACTATGGCGGTCCCGTTTTCCCCTCCCACCAACAGCAAGGCATCATGAGGGTGAATTGCATCGGAAAACGAAAGGTCCTCTAATGAAGAATAAGCAACCAATCTTCCCTTTACTCCACTGAACTTACTATTCAATACCAACTTATAGGGATTGACCCCACTTCCATCGTTTAACACAAATGCCGAAAACCTATCACTTACATCTGTATCGTTGATCTTTTCTGCAATATCTTCTAAATCATCATCCTCCTCTATCTCCACCGTCCAGCGGAATCCACCATCATACCCAGTATTAGATATCCCTTCTGTCTCTTCAATCCCCAAGGATCTACTTACTGCATTATCCTCTATATATATCTTCCCCTCCACACCAGTAGTATCCTTTATCACCAATCCACGTCCATCTTCAGCTACCCTTGCCTCTAACCCTACTCCAGATCCATTTATTTTATCCACTATATCTTGCAAGGTATGGTCAGAGGATGCAACACTAATCGTTGCTGTATTCCCTGCCCTATCCGTAATAGTGAAAGAACCCAAGACTACTCCATTAAAATCATTGAGGGAAACTAACGTCCTATCATTAAACCGGCCGATCAAATCTCCACCTTCCAAAGTGGAAGCACTAACACTTTTCGCCAATCCAAGGTCTTCGGCCGCAGTGGAACCATTTATACTGCTCACGGAAAGGGAACCAGTCCCTCCAGTGTTGTCAGTTAAGACGATGTACATCCCATCTGAAGACAATGTGGCAGTAATCTTGCCTCCATTGTCGCCATCGTTGTTTATTGCGGAAAGGACATCGCCTATATCGCTAACTCCATCTAAGTTCACGTCTATAACTGAACCATCTTGAGCAGTGATACGGATATCGTCCAGACCCGCAACCGTGCCTATTCCCTTACCCTCGCCTATTACCTGAACTGCAGAGGAACTGGAAAGATAAAGGATATCTGAACCGTTTATAACCGATCCTGAAGCAGTGACATTTAGCCCCAAGGATGCAGCCGCCCCATCTCCCTCTGTCACTGCAAATGTCCCTGTCCCTCCTGAATTGTCCACCAATTTTATCCCCAATCCATCATCTGTGAACTCGGCCTGAACCTGAAGGGCCGTATTCCCATTTATAGAATCAATTACATCCTGGATCGTGCGGGCCGATGAAATATCTATACTCGCACTATACCCAGCCGAATTAGTAATCTTAAACCACGTTCCACTCACACCTGAAAGACCATTCAATATCGCAAGCATACGGTCGTTGGCATCACTTAGTATAGGCTTACCAGAAATCGTAGAACTATTTATCCCACTTGAATTCAATATCCCCAGATCCTGTGCAGTGGTCGAATCAAGGTCCTCCACCTTAAACGCTCCTGCCCCACCTGAACTATCTATCAGATTTAGTTTATTGCCTGTGGCATCAATGGTTGCAACAACCGATATACTGGAGGCATTTATTGCATCAATGACGTCTTGAATGGTACTGACTGAAGTGAGATCAATTGTAGCTGAAGTACCCACACGATTGGTTATTTTTATATGGCCAAGGGATACCCCTAACCCATCGTTGAGTTGAG
>JAMOOT010000199.1 GCA_027065215.1 Candidatus Omnitrophota bacterium
GTAACGCATAATATTATAAGCCACAAGATGCTGAACAGCCTGAACCCGCGCAAACCAATCCTCTCTTTTTATACCCTTTAACAATTCCCCCTGCATTAATTTATTTAACAATTTCTTATCCATACCCTTATAATCAGTGCCGATTACTGCTATGGCATTCAACAATATATCGGAAAAAAGATAATCTATCACCACTTCTAAGAAGACCGGATATCCCATAGCCCCCACTACAAAGGGACTGATAATATTCTCTTGCGCTCCTGAAAGCTGCCAGAATATATATTTAGCCAAATCCAATCTCGCTTTATTTTGAGAAAAGAACTCGATAATAAGCCCTTCCCATTGGGGAAGCATATAAATCTCTAATATTCGTAGATTTTCCATCAATGATAAAGCTATCTCTCGTGCCCTATCCTTGGAACCTAATCCAGTTATGTAGAAATATCTATTAATAAACAAAACCTGCTCCACAATTGGCAGCACTATTACTGCATTCCATATTCGCCAACTACCTTCTTGACTCAACCAAAAAATCCATCCCCTCAACCCACTAAGTAATTCTTCCTCAAAAAACTCCTTCCATTCTTTTTCACCATAGACAACATATCGAAGTACTACCTCTGGAATAAACCAGCTTGCATAAATGGGAGTCTGCATCCACAGCTCCTCTCCAGCTCCAGACAAATAAACCCAATCATATTTTTCAATGCTACCCATCCAGACTGATACTCCATCCATTACTCTCTTCAACACCGATGCAAGTTCTTTTCCTACCTTACTATGAGGTGGCAAACAGGAAATAAGGTAGGCTAAAAATATCTTATGCTTATTCAAATACGCTCCAAACTTCTCAGGCGAAGGGTTATCCTTCATCTGCTTTAATACATTTAATACCTCTTTCGCAATCTGCTCCGCAGACCTATAGACCTCCTTCATCTCCGGGTCATTTAAAAGAGCATCCACACTCTTATGATTATGGATAACCTTCTTCCTTACAACCTTGGAATATTTGACCAGTATATTTTCGTATTTCTCATCATACTCCTTCAATAAATCCACCAACCGTTGCTCTTGCTCTGAGAGTTTCTCCTCTGGAGATGTTGTACTCACAAACTGCACAGAGGCCTTTTTAATGAGTTCACTAATAGTATTGCTGACCCCAGATTCCCACTGTCGTTCCACCACTGGATTATAAGGAAGAAAATATCCTTTTTGAATTATCGTCGTATTGCCTATGGGACTAAACAGATTGAGGGATATGGCTCCTGTTAATATCCACGCTATTAATTTATTTCTCAAATTTTTCCATGCCCTACTTGCATTTCTCTTTTCACTGTCTCCCTTTTGATATCTTCTACTCTTTAACTCCGTCCCATCCTCTTCCAAACGAATCCCCCCTCTCAACATATCCTTCGGGCCCTGTATCTCGGACACATCACCTACCTTCTTCACAGGAACCTCTCCAAAATTTATCCCCCCTCCTACAAACGGCACATCATTTCTCTCTACCGTCCCTATCACCATCCGACCATACTCCCTCAAATACTCCCCTACACTCCAATTATCCTCCTTCAAACTCTCATTCATCACATCCCTGCCAACCACCTCATAATACGGCCACCCTTCTCTCGCCCTCTCCTTATACCACCTCGCCAATACTATCGCTCCAAATACCTTCCGCAACGCCTC
>JAMOOT010000200.1 GCA_027065215.1 Candidatus Omnitrophota bacterium
TGGTTCTGGGGATGTAGGTGTTGCTGGTAACATAGCAATAGAAGTTGCTATAAAGAAGGCGATTGTAGAGCAGTTTGGGAAGAAATCATTGGAATCATTAAAGAATGAAGGATTGCTGGGGAGCATAGGAGAAGAGGTAGAGAGGAGGTGGAAAAAAGGGGGGATTTCGCTTGATGAGATTAGGGATATAGTGGAAGAGAAGGTGCGTGAAAGAAATAGAGAAAAATCAATAAGAGAAGCTGTAGATGAAGTAGTTGAAAGGCGATTTGGAAAGGATGCATTGGAATCATCAATGGTTGATAGATTTGTGGAGAGAGTAAGAAAAGAATTGAGAAATAAAGGGAGAATTTCGCGTGATGAGATTGACTCTTTGGTAAAGGATGAGGTTATTGATAAGTATTTTTCTGATTACTTTGGGTCCGAGTTAAAAGGTTCTGAGAAGAATAGGGTAGTGCAGAAAGTGGGAGAGGAAATAGAGCCAATCTGGAAAGAAGGAAATATTGAGGGGGTTAAGAATATAGTAAGAAAGAAGGCTGCTGAGTGGTATTTGGAGAGAGAGCTTAAGAAGCACTTCGGCCCGGAGGCAATGGAGGAGGCGAAAAGTGTTGCAGAGAAGGATGGGGGGATAGGTAAGCGCTTGTCCAATCTTTCTTTGCCGTTTCGAAGAGGAGGGGGAAAGGGTGTTGCAAAGGAAATAGAAGGCGTGGTAAAGGAGGCCTTAAACAAGGGTGTAATCTCCTCTCCTGAGGAAGTTGCTGATTTGATTGATATGGAGGTGACCTTCCGCCTATACACTGAATCGGGCAAGGAGATGAAGGAGGCTTTAGTGGGGTGGCGGCAAGGCCATGCTGAAGGGTTGGTGAAGAGGTTATTTAAGGAGGAAGACTTTGGCAAACTGAAAGATAAGAAGGCAATTCAGAGGGAGATGGTCAATAGCCTTATGGCTCGGGATGATCTTGGTGCCTTGACTTTTGGAGACATAAAGCGGGAATTAGGGTTGGACGTAGGTAAAAAAATGTCTGTGAAGGAGAAATTATCTCAATTGACTCGATATTCTCCTTCAGCTGCTCTGGAACTTTACGAAAATGGGTCTATTAGGGAGGCTGTTAACGGTTTTATCGAAGGCCGGGAGAACTCTGAGTCTGAAATTGCCGAGCAGGTATGGAGGGCTATATGTGAATTGGCAGAGAAGGATAAGAAGTTTGAAGAGGACTTCAGTGACTTGAGCGGCCAATTGAAAGAGAATAAGAATGGGAAGTGGTATCTGCCAGAGGAAGCGAAAATTGATGAAATTGTGAATAAGGTTGAGGACAAGTTAAAAGGGATGCAGATTGACGATTCTGAACTAAAGCAAGAGGTTAGAAAGGCGGTTGAATCTCTGGCGATAGCCGATAAGGCATTGGATGAATTTTCTAAGGTCTATAAAGACGTGAGAGGTGAGTCGTTTGTTCCTCGTGAGGTCCAGAAGCCTCTAATATTTGATTGGGTTTCCAGACGGGCGAACCTACACGTTGCTATGGGAGGTGGTAAGACTTATGCTACTGCATTGATGGTCTTGAGTTTGATTCTAAAAGGAGAGGGCAGGGCTGAGTTGTGGCTGGCTAATAATTCGTTGATTGATAATTTCCTTGGGGATCCTGTGATTCAGAGGGCTCTTTGGCAGAAAGGGGTAAAGGTTCAGGTCTTGGT
>JAMOOT010000201.1 GCA_027065215.1 Candidatus Omnitrophota bacterium
TCACCTTAGGCAAAAGGTTTATCTTGGTGTCCCAAAGCCACCGCAATCCAGTATAAAACTCCAACCTAACACTATTGATCCCTTCTTTTGGATAATACTTCCTTGCATCTGCTTCCACAAACCATGACCTACCAGGGGAAAATTCCCAATCCAACCGAGAAGACAAATAAAGCATGTCTTGATCCGAAGAAAAGCTATAAGGCATACCTCCATGCGATTCATACCTATACCCACCATTGAAAGTCAAACTTTTCTTCCCATCTGCGGAATGCTTATATAAACTGAGACCGGTATCTATAACCCTTGGATGACTCTTTTGGACATGTCTCTCTTCCACCTGCCCAAAATCTATAGATGAATAGATATTTAACAGACCTGGGATAAGAGACCAATCAAAACGGTTATTTATCCTCTCAACAAAAAATCTACGATCCAGAACCTCGTCTTGGTTATCACTACGAGAAAACATTATCGACCAGACAAATGGCAACTTAAATAGTTCAAGATTCATCCTGTGCTGAAATTCGATTCTATAATCTTTAAACGGACTACTACTTCCTGTATAATCGTCATAGTCAAAGGAAATACCATAAACTCTTTTCTTAGAATTTCGTTCCCACTGAGCAGTAAATTCAACATTAAACTTATTAGGATTACAAGGATTGGGGTATTCCCTATCCCGAAAGACATTCGTATAGATACTATAATAATCCCGGTTTAAGGTCCTATCCAAGGAAATTTCCGCTCCCAATTCTCCAGAGTATACAGGAGAACCATTAATAGTCCTATATCCTGATTCAACATCCTTAAGCAAAATAGAACTGTCCCAACTCGCCACCTTACCTGCCATTTTTAGAAACCCACCCCATTTTTCTTCATCGTGCCCTAACTCACCCGAAAATCCCCATCCCCACATATTAGTATCTAACTCAAGAGAATATGCTTCCTTTGAAACATTCCTTTCACTATCTACCTTATCAGTATCTGAACGATGAGCGTAATTAAAGGCCAAATCTTTATACCCTAACCGAAGAAACGTAATATCTGCCATTTTCTGACCAACAAGCGGTACATAATTCCAATAATCCTCCGTCTCTCCATAACTGGCAATCACATTCCAATCTTTTCTTCTCTCAGAAAAGGAAAAACCATCTAATGTAGTCCCTGGAAAGGTCAAATCTGTCCCCTCTGCAAAATAATCTCCTACAACTACCTTTCCATCGCTCAACCCCCACCGGTTAATATGATCCAAAGAAACAAACTTATAATTCGTTAGATAACTATCACCTTCCTTTTCTACAGTTGCACTGGCATTCAACTTCCCATACGCAGTCGGGCCATAGAGAGAGAATGTCTGGGTATGGCCTAGTTCTGTTCGATTGGCAGAACCAAAATCTCTTCCTTCATAGAAACTCCACCAATCTGTTGAATAAGAAAATTTTAATACCTCTCTTTTCTCTTTCTCCTTTTGGGCAGATTCTTCTATCTTCTTTACTACCTTCGGGACAATCACCTTCACATTAAATAGCCACCGACCTCCCGCATCCCAGACATACATTATAGTTGTTCCTAATCCTGATTTAGAAAATATCCTCAACTCACGTGGGCTAATCTTTTCGTATCCCACAAAAGAGTCATCTACAACTATTACTTGCGTTACCTCTTCCGGAAATACTATAACATCTGGA
>JAMOOT010000202.1 GCA_027065215.1 Candidatus Omnitrophota bacterium
CACACCTGCGGCAGGCAATACACCCTACCTTACAAACCGATACAACAGACTTCCCCATCTCTGGTGAAGCGCACCTCACAAATACTGCCTGTTTATACGGCACCAACTCTATTATCCCTCTGGGACAGACCGATACACACTTACCACACCCAGTACACTTTTCTCTATCCACCACCGCAACTCCATCTACAATATGAATGGCATCAAAAGGGCAGACCTTTACACAATCTCCATATCCCAAACAACCGAAAAGACAACCTTTATCTCCCTTAACAAGCATATCTACTGCTAAACAATCCTTTATCCCATGATACTCAACCCGATTTATTGCCTTATCTTTTATCCCACCGCAATGAACAAAGGCCACTTTTCTCTCGCTTTTTTGTAAAGAGAGCCCCAGAAATTCGGCTATCTTTCGCCGAATCTCTTCTGAAGAGACCGGACAATCTGAAGGATGGGCCTGTCCTTGGACCAATTTCACTGCAAAATCATGACATCCTGCACAACCACATCCACCACAGTTCGCTCCTGGTAACATCTCTGCTACCTTCTCCACCCGTTCATCTATGGGCACAAAGAAGACCTTGCTCACCCAAAAGAGTAAGACAGCAAAGACAATTGCCAAAGAAACCAACGCTATTATAGCCAGCATATTGCCTCCTGTTTGTATTCACTTTAATTTATCCTATCCCCACCTCTACCAACGTCTCAGTCCCAATCACCCCATTCGTACACCTTATCCTATCCACCACCACATCTGCCAATTCTTTTAATCCATCAGCCTCGACTAATATCACCGCATCCCAAGCACCAAAGACAGTCTTGACCTCAACAACTCCTGGGATCTTTTTTATCTCCTCCATTGCTTCTTTTTCCTTCCCTACTGCAAACCTGGTTAATACCATTGCGTTTACCATATTAGCCCCCTCCTTTCTTAGATAATCTCTCTAATGCTACCTTTATTATATCTCGGTGATCAAAGGCAATATCCTCCGGTAAGGAATTTATATCCACCCATTTGGCCAAAAGGGCATCTGAGCCACCTTGTGGTTCACCCTCTGCCCTGCCCAAAAAGGCCACGGTTACTGTATGGAATCTCTCATCTCTGTCAGGAGAAGAAAACACCCACAATTGACTGTAATCCAGATACTCAAGTCCTGTCTCCTCCTTTAACTCCCGAGAAACCGCCTGCTCTACGGTCTCTCCATAATCCACAAATCCACCCGGAAGTGCCCAACCAAACGGAGGATTACGACGCTTCACCATAAGCACCTTGGAAGGATTATCCAACCTATCAAAAGCCACCGCATCTACCGTCAAAAATGGGCCTTCCATTGTCTTTTTTATTAGATGATCTAAATAATTATAAGATAACATCCCCTTTTCAAAATCAACTTGCGAGTAATACACCAAGGTTACCCTCTCTGGTGCCCACCCTTCTCGTACTGCTTTAAAAATCTCCTGAACCATTATCTTTGACACCAACACCACATCCAACCCACCCACTCCTGCTCCAAGGGCAGGGAACGCTACTTCAGATATACCTTCCTCTTGGCATAACCTTAAGACTGAACGGGTACACTTTCGAACTATTTCGTAGTCGGTCTTGAAATCCATAGCCATCGTCGCAGTGTGTATCACATACTTGCACGGCAAAGAACCAGCAGTG
>JAMOOT010000203.1 GCA_027065215.1 Candidatus Omnitrophota bacterium
TTAGCCTTTGCATTCATCAACCCAGCGAATTTAGATTCACTCCCTGCAACAGCCTCAGCCAAGGCAACAGATGCGTCATTTGCAGAGGCCATAAGCATAGCATAGATCAAATCTCTCACTTTATATTGTTCTCCAGGTTTTAGATAGCATTTAGATGGTTCCACTGAAGCGGCTCGAGGACTTATTCTCACCCACTTATCAATAGATACATAGTCTATAACCACCATCGCCGTAAGGACCTTTACCGTACTGGCAGGCGGAAGTTTCATATCCGAATGATAAGAATAAACCACACGGCCTCTTTTATCCAGAACAATAGCAGACTTCCAATTCCCAGCCCAAACAGGAGGAGAGAATAGAAGGACAAAGACCAGCGCCCCAAAAACACTACCTATCCAATATCTGGGCTCGTTTTTCGGCATAGAAATCTCGAATAATCTCAACGACATCTTCTGGGCTATCCACAACTGTAAAAATATCCAAATCTTCCCGATTTATCATTCCTTCAGGGATTAAGGTCTTCTCCATCCAATTAATAATCGGTTTCCAAAACTTATGCTTGACCAATATCACAGGGAAAGAGTCTATTCGTTGTGTCTGGATAAGAGTTATCGCCTCAATGAATTCGTCCAATGTGCCAAACCCACCCGGCAAGACTACAAACGCCTTTGCATATTTTACAAACATCACCTTACGGGAAAAGAAATAGCGAAACTCGAGTAATATATCAGCATAAGGATTTGGCTTTTGCTCTTCTGGCAATCTAATATTTAAACCAATCGAGAGCCCCTTTGCCTTTTTTGCACCCTTGTTGGCTGCCTCCATCACCCCTGGCCCCCCGCCAGTAATAATCGTATATCCTTCCTGAGCCAATAGAAAGGCAATGCGTTCTGCCAGTTTATAATTCTCACTATTACGCTTGGCTCGAGCTGAACCGAATATGCTTACTGCATCACCGACCTGAGACAAGACTTCAAAACCATCAATGAATTCGGACATAATGCGAAATATCCGCCAGGTCTCATTACCATCACCGATCCCGGCCCAACCTCTTGGAGCCTTTCTAATCATACACACCTCCTACCCAATTAGAGAATTTTTGCCAAATCCACTCCCCAAACCATTCTAATCCGTCAGGCACTTCTTCTGGCAACGTCTTGCCTACCCAACCTCTTGCTAATTCAACTACATTTTGCCCAAACACTTCTAATGGCTCTCTTACACCCCAAATCTGATTTAGACCTTCCACACCTTTAACCTCTTTCAATAATACCACAGGAAAAGAGAGTTTTTTAGCCGAAAGGTCCTCTTGCCAGTCAAAGAGGTCATCAACCAATTGAAAGGCCAATCCCCATCTAACAGCATAATCTCGATACGGCAATGCCCTATCAATTCCTAATTTAAGCAGACACTCTGGCCCCAATTTAAACAACTCAGCAGTCTTTCTCTCAATTATCCTCTGGTAATTCTCCCAAGAGAAATCACACACTGATCTAATCTTTTCCTCCAACAACTGTCCCTCACACAGAATACAAACTGCCAAAGAACCCAACTCTCCAAGACCTAATTCTCCAAATATAGCCTGCCCCCTGGCAAACAACCAATCTCCCCACACTATTGCTGAAGATACTCCAAACCTACGATATAAACATTCTCTACCCCTC
>JAMOOT010000204.1 GCA_027065215.1 Candidatus Omnitrophota bacterium
AACAAAGGCAAACGGCAGGGAGAAAAAGATGATAAACGGCGTCTTCAAGGACTCAAACTGTCCCACCATTACCATATAGACCAAAATAATTCCAATTATCAAGAGCATTCCCAGATCGCCAAACGCCTTTCTTTGCTCTTCAATCTCTCCGCCAAACTCTATATCAATATCTTTGGGTATATTCAATCTCGCCAACACCTTTTCAATATCCTTTTTCACCTCACTCATCGACCTACCATACGTATCACAACCAATACTTATCATCCTCTGTCTATTCTTTCTATCGATCTGAACCGGGCCCAACCCCATCCTAATCTTAGCAAAGGTCTTTAATTTGACCATCTTTCCATTCAGCGTAGGCACAGGCAGTTCGCCAACACTGTCCAGATCATATCGCTGTCCTTCTTTTAACTGCAGAAATATATCAAAATCATCTCCCGCATCCCTAAACTTAGTCGCTTCATATCCGTAAAAATAACTCCGCAAGGTAGATGCCAGAAGCGCGGTATTCACTCCCAAGAGATTTGCCTTCTTTCTATCAATATCCACATGGAGTTCTAACCTTGGTTTCTTAAATGAACTCTTCACATTTACTGCTCCGGGAATCTTCTCTATTTCTTTTCTCAACTTCTCGGCATATTCCTGTAATTTATCTAAATCGTCTCCCATAAGTTCTACTTCTATCTTCCCCTTCCCTGACATAAGCACCTGTTTTATAGGAGTAGTGACAACTACCTGTATCCTCTCAAAACCCGGTATTTTCTTAATCTCTTTCCTCAACTCATCGGCTATCTCGTAAATGGTCCTCTTTCTTTCCGTGCGGGGGACAAGTTTTGCCCCTACCTCCCCCACATTAGGCCCCTCGTCAAACCCTAACGCAACTCCAATCCCTTTCTCTGACTCGCCCAAGAAGGCATAATAACTCTTCCTCTCCTCCGGCCTAACCTTTTCCTCGTAGATCTTATTTATCCTTCTTACCACTTCATCGGTCTCCTCAAACCGGGCAGAAGGGTCCAGCGCAAACCTTATATCTATATCCCCGGTATCCACATCAGGGAAGAGGTCCTGCCCGATAAACTTTGCAAAGAACATAGTCACAACAAACACGCCCACAAGCACAACTAATATGCTTTTCTTATGGGAAAGGGCAAAATCCAAGACCTTTACATAAAACGACTCTATCCTTCGCAAAATTTCCTCTCCAATAAGATAAAATTTAGAAAGTTCACTCTTCTTTCCAGAATAGGTCTCTTTTTTAATCCATCTTGACGCAAGCATTGGAGTAAGGGTCAGGGCAACAAAGAGAGAAGAAAAGATTGTGATAGATACCACAAATCCCAACTGTTTAAATATAATCCCCGCCAATCCAGTAACAAAGATCAACGGGATAAAGACACAGACCGTAGTTAGAGTAGAGGCAAAGATCGCCCCTCCGACCTCCTGAGAGGCAAAGACAGCCGCCTCGCGGGGTTTCTGGCCTTCTTCCACATGGCGGGTGATGTTCTCTAACACCACGATGGCGTTGTCCACCACCATTCCAATGGCAATCGCCAAACTCATCAAAGAGATAACATTTATAGTAAACCCACCCAAAAATAAGAAGATAAAGGCACAGATCAGAGAAAACGGTATGGTCAGAGAGATTATGAGAGAGGCC
>JAMOOT010000205.1 GCA_027065215.1 Candidatus Omnitrophota bacterium
TGTAGTTATAGTGGGAGGTGGACCTTCTGGCCTGATTGCTGGCTACTACCTATCAAAGGCAGGAAAGAAGGTGGTAATTGTGGAGAAAAATAATGCACCCGGAGGAGGTGCTTGGTCTGGTGGCTACCTTATGAATCAGTTGACTGTTAGGGCGCCAGGTCAGGAAGTACTACAGGAGATGGGAGTAGAGTTAAAGGAAGTGCAACCCGGTCTGTTTGTAGGAGATGCCCAGTATGTATGCGCTTCTTTGATTCGCGCGGCTATTGGCCAAGGGGTAAAGATCCTAAACCTTACCAACTGTGAAGATATTGTATTAAAAAATGGAAAGGTCTGTGGTGTGGTAATCAATTGGTCACCCATACAATTTCTTCCCGGACCTATGCGAATGCTAGATCCGATTGTGTTGGAGTCAAAGGCGGTTATTGACAGTACAGGTCATGATGCCAGCGTGGTAGCGATGTTGAAACGTCGAAAATTGGCCGAGATAACAGGTGAAGGTGCTATGCATATAGCGGTCTCTGAGGATCAAGTAGTGGAAAAGACTGGCAGGATATTTCCCGGATTATATGTCTGTGGTATGTCGGTCAGTGCTGTCTTTGGTTTGCCAAGGATGGGACCTACATTTGGATCAATGTATCTCTCTGGACGTAAGGTTGCACAGGTGATCTTGGAGGATATAGAGTAAAATGCCAGCAAAATTAGTGAAGACCATATCAGGAGTAAGAAAAGCGGTTCAACAGGTTAAAAAAGAGGGAGGAAAGGTGGGATTTGTGCCTACTATGGGTTATCTCCATGAGGGGCATCTCTCTCTTATGCGACAAGCACGAAAAGAGACAGATTTTGTGGTTATCAGTATATTTGTAAATCCCCTTCAGTTTGGTCCCAAAGAGGACCTTAACAGATATCCGAGAGACATCAATCGTGATAAAAGATTAGCCAATGAAGTGGGGGTGGACCTTATATTTTATCCCGATGAGAACGAGATGTACCCCCAGCCTTTTCGAACGTTTGTCGAGGTAAAGGAATTAGATGAATATCTTTGTGGCAGATCTCGACCGGGGCATTTCAGGGGAGTATGCACTGTTGTGGCCAAGTTGTTCAATATTGTCCAACCAGATATTGCTTATTTTGGGCAAAAAGACATTCAACAAGCCAGGATTATCCAGCAGATGGTAAAGGATTTGAATTTCCCTATCAAGATAAAGGTAATGCCTATAATACGAGAAGAGGATGGAGTGGCAAAAAGCTCCCGCAATGTCTATCTCAGCCAATCTCAAAGGGAGTCAGCGTGCATCCTATATAAGGCCCTGTGTTATGGTAAAGAAAAGATCAAAGACAACGTTCGTCCCACAAATGTGATAAAAAAGATGAAAGAGATGATAACAAAAGAAGGTGGGAAGATAGACTACGTAGAATTAGTGGACTGGGCAAATCTTAAACCAGTAAATAAAGTAGAAAAGGGTAAAAAGTATATATTGGCGGTGGCAGCATGGTTCGGTAAGGCAAGGTTAATAGATAACGAGGTGATTACGCTATGAAAAGGAAAAGAGTTGGTATCATTGGTTGTGGAGCGATTGGAAGAGTGATAGGAGAGTACTTGGCAGAAGGGAAAATTTCTCATCTAAAGTTGGATTGTGCCTACGATATAGATCCA
>JAMOOT010000206.1 GCA_027065215.1 Candidatus Omnitrophota bacterium
GCCTCTCAAAGAAAGAATAAAGACCTTGGATAAACTAAAAGATGATTTTCAAATAATGGTTATTTGTGGAAGTAATAAGAAATTGTTCAATTCGATTAAAAAATTGCGGAAGAAGATGAATCATCGCTGTTATATATTTGGCTATGTGGATAATGTGGATGAGCTTATGACGATAAGTAGAATTCTTATCACAAAGTCTGGAGGGCTTACTATATCTGAGGCCATGGCTAAAGGATTGCCTATGGTTATAGTAGATGCACTCCCAGGTCAAGAATATAATAACCTCCGATTTTTGTTGCGCAATAGGTGTTGCCTTCGTGCAAAGGATGGAAAAGAGATGCAAAGGGCGGTGAGTCGTTTGTTAAGGGATGAAGGGTTGTGGGAAAAGTTGCATAAGAATGCCCTTCTGACCGGTCGGCCAAATTCTGCTTTAGAAACGGCTCATTTGGCATTGGAGATGTAATGTTTTGGGTTTATAAAGTTTCATTACGTTTTTTATCTTGGTCATATCGATTGACTCATTATCTTGGTGCTGGGTTGGGATTCGTTAAGTATTATTTGTATCCTAAGGATTGGAGGAGGATTGTTAGAAATTTAAGGTTAATAAGCAGGGGAAAGATTTCATCTATAAAGGCATTTTTTATGGGCGGTAGAGTCATTGCTAATTTTATGCATTATTGGTTGGATGTGCTTTACTATGGAATGATTGCTGATAGAGAGATATTAGTTTCAAATGTGGAGGTTAGGGGTAAAGAAAATTTAGATAAGGCTTTTTCCTCGGGGTTACCGGTAATTATATCGACTGCGCATTTTGGTAATTGGGAGGTAGAAGGATTCTGGTTGGGAGAAAATGGCTATCGGATTAATGCAGTTGCCCTTCCCCATAGGGATAGGAAAATTAATGAGTTCTTCAACAAGGTAAGAAACCAACATAATATAGAAGTTATCCCAACAGGGCGTAGTACGAGGATTATCGGGGTATTAAAGCGTCGGGAAATATTAGCGATTTTGGGAGATTGGGATTTTAGTGGGGGGAAGTCTTTGGTGGAGGTGGAATTTTTTTCCCGCCGTCTGTTATTCCCGGCTGGCTTAGGGAGATTTGCTGAACGGTTTCAAGCAGTGGTTGTTCCTATATTTTGTAGGCGTATTGGTTTGGGGAGATATAGGGTAGATATATTTGATCCCATAGAGGCAAGAGGCGCTTCTACGGGTGATATAGTTCAATCCTATGCTAAGGCGTTAGAGAGGGTTTTAGAACAAGATCCGTTTCAGTGGTTTATGTTTGGTCCTATTAAGTATGCCAAGGAAACAATATCTAATTCAGATTGTTGCATTATTATACCGGCCTATAATGAGGAACTTCATCTTGGCAATTTATTGTCTCGCTTAGAGACAATAGGAATCAATGCTATTGTGGTCGATGATGGTTCTATTGATAAGACCTCAGAAATAGCAGGCAGATTTAAATTTGTGAAGGTTCATAGGCTTTCTTGTAATGAGGGGAAAGGGGTGGCTATAAAAGAAGGTTTAGGGCTTGCCAAATCCTTGGGATATAAGTGGGCATTGCTTATGGATGCCGATGGCCAACATCTCCCTGAGGAAATAGACCGGTTTTTATCTGCGGCGAGGTCAGATGTAGGGATGGTTTGTGGCAATAGACTTTCTAATCCAAAGGGAATGCCTTTGGTTAGAAGATTTACCAATTGGATAATGTCGCTTATAATATCTGCATATGTTTTGCAGTGGATTCCTGATACCCAATGTGGGTATAGGTTAATAAGGTTGGATGCAATAGAGCCCGATGATTTGAGCGGGGATAAGTATGAGATAGAGACTGATTTGATTTTGCGAATAAAAGAAAGAGGTTGGAGTGTGGTTTCGGTATCGGTGAGCAGTGTCTATCATGATACAGCCGTTAGTTATATCAATCCCGTGCGAGATACTGCACGGTTTATATGGTTTATGTTGCAGGATGGGATGAGGAAGATTTGGAGGAGGATTAAGAGGAAATGATAGACGTGGTGATTAATATAGTTGTTTTTCTTTTATGCCTTGGGGTGTTGGTCTTGGTGCATGAATGGGGACATTTTGTATTTGCGAGATTATTTGGTGTACGGGTGGATCGCTTTTCGATTGGGTTTGGGAAACCAATATTCCGCTTAGGTAAGGACAAAAAAGGCACAGAATATGTTTTGGCACCCATTCCCTTAGGTGGATATGTGGAAATGGCCGGAGAGAGTCCTGCTACCTCTAAGGGGCTTCCTGACGAATTTATCTCAAAACCACTCTGGAAGAGGACAATTATAGTTATGGCCGGCCCCTTGATTAATTATTTGTTTGGTTTTTTGATATTTTGGTTGATATATTCCTTAGGTGCTCCTGAACTCCTTCCGGTTGTTGGAAAGGTTTTGGATGATAGTCCGGCTCAGAGAATAGGGCTTCAAAAGGGAGATAAGATAGTGGAGGTTAATGGCGTCAAAGTAGACCTTTGGGATGAGATGAGAGAGATTATTTCCAAGCATCCTCAGGAGGAAATTGTCTTAAAAGTTCAAAGAGATGGACGGTTGCTAAGTATAAAAGTAATTCCTGAAGCAAAGGAGATAACAGATAGATTTGGAGTGAAACAAAAAATGGGGTTGATTGGAATAACACCGGATATATCAGCTTATGCTCAGGTTCGGTTCCCAATACATGTGGCTTTTATGAAGGCAGGAGAAAAAGTATTGGAAGTTACAAAAGGGGTGTTTCGGGCTATAGTTTTGCTCGTCTCGGGTAATAAACAGGTAAGAGAAGCAGTGGCTGGACCAATAGGAATATATGAGATTACTTCACAGGCCCGTACGGTGGGTGTCAATGTACTGTTATTGGTGTTAGCAATGTTGAGTGTGAGTCTGGCAATATTTAATCTTCTACCTATACCTATGCTTGATGGTGGGCATTTGGTTATGTTTTTGATAGAGGCCTTTATCCGTCGACCAATACCAGATAGGGTCTATGAATATACTGCACATATAGGGATGACATTGATAATAATAATGACAGTATTGGTTATTTACAACGATATTCGTAAGTTGACCGATGGGTTTCATAGACAAGGGGTAAGTAACATTGTTAGTGCAGAGAAAATTGTCCCGTCAAATATTCCTTAAAGGTTTGCCTATTGGAGGTGGGTCTAAAATCAGCCTCCAGACTATGACCAAGGTCCCAACGAGCGATTGGAGCCTTTTGTATCACCAGGTGCGAGAGGTTATTAGTCATGGTGCAGATATCGTGCGGGTGGCAGTGAAGTTTCCATCTGATGTTGAGAATCTTACTCGTTTGGTTAAAGAGTTCCCCCAACCGATTATTGCTGATATCCACTTTAATCATAAATTAGCAATAGAGGCGATAAAGGCAGGTGTGGCTGGCATTAGATTAAACCCTGGTAATATTTCAGATGAATCGAGGATCGATGAAATATTAAAGGTAGTAAGGGATTATAACCCAGATTTGGTGATACGGGTGGGTATGAATTCTGGGTCTATCCCGGATGATCTGAGGAATAAGGATATGTCCGAAGCATTAGTCCAGGGGGCCTTACGGTATATCTCGATTTTGGAGGATAAGAATTTTTTTAATATAAAGGTTTCTCTTAAATCTTCTGATGTTGCAACAACTATAAGGGCAAATGAGCGGTTTCGGAATCTATCGGATTACCCTCTGCATCTTGGTGTAACGGCAACTGGTGATTCTCTTTCTGGGGTAATCAAATCCAGTATTGGAATAGGATATCTTTTGCTGCACGGGATAGGCGATACAATCAGGGTTTCTCTTAATGCTGATCCAGTAGAAGAGGTAAAAGTGGGACGCAAGATCCTTTCATCGCTTGGATTAGGAGGAGTGGATTTAGTTGCCTGTCCTACCTGTGGGCGGTCGTTAGTGGATATAAAACCAATAGTTCAGGAGTTGTCCAATTTAATTGAGAATAGACCAGATCTGTTCTCTGGTATAACGCGTATCGCGGTAATGGGTTGTGAGGTAAATGGCCCAGGAGAAGCAAGAGAGGCTGATTTAGGAGTGGCTTGTGGTAGGGGATGGGGCTTAATATTTGCCAAGGGGAGGGCCATACGTCGAGTGCGGTTTGATGATATAATTAGTTCTATAATAGAAGAGGCGGCTCGAATAAGGGAGGAGAAGAATGGATTTGTTAGAAAAGGTCAAACAGAAATTATTTAACCAAGTAGATATATTGGATTCCTCTCTAAATGAAGATTTGGTCAAGGCTAAAGTGATGGATATTTTGGCAGAGATTGAGAGAAAAGAAAAACGTATAGTAATGCCAAATGAGGCGGAGGCAGTATGGCAGGCTATACGAGATGAATTGTTTGGTTATAGTGTTTTGACGCCCCTTATAACCGATCCTACAATCACTGAAATAATGATAAACGGGCCTTCTCAGGTTTATGTGGAGATTAATGGTAAGAAACGTTTATCCAGTGTGAAGTTTGTTTCCGAGCAGCATCTTATGCGTGTCTTAGAAAAGATGCTTCAATATTCTTTCAGGCGGGTAGATGAGATGAATCCTTATACTGACTTTTCTCTTCCGGATGGCTCACGGGTAAATGTAATTATTCCGCCTGTTTCTCGCAGTGGCCCAGTCATCACAATAAGAAAGTTTTTGCGCTCGTTTAATAGTATTGAGGACCTTATATCTGCAAATTCCCTTACTCGAGAAATGGGGGAATTTTTGGTATCGGCTATAAAATCTAGACTTAACATCGTGTTTTCTGGGGCTACTGGAGCGGGGAAAACCACTACACTTAGTGTATTATTAAACTACCTCGATCCAGAGGAACGATTGGTTGTGATAGAAGATACTGCTGAGTTGATAATAGATCATCCTCATGTTGTCAGATTAGAAGCAAGGTATTCCAATATAGAGGGAAGAGGTGAGGTTACTATACGAGATTTGTTCCGTAATTCCCTTCGTATGAGGCCAGATAGGATAGTTATTGGTGAGGTAAGGGGAGAAGAGAGTTTGGATATGCTCCAGGCCATTGCCAGTGGGCATAAGGGTTCGCTTGCTGTCTTGCATGCAGATAACCCTGTTGATGCTATTGCCAGACTTGAGACTATGGTGGTGATATATAATGAGGAGATCCCTCTATGGTTGGTGCAAAAGCAGATTGCCCAGGGAATCGATTTGATAGTTCAGCAAGAGAGGATGAAGGATGGTGTCCGCAGAATTACCTATATTACCGAGGTCCAAGGTGCGGATGGAAATGAGGTTGTGCTTCAGGATATATTTAGATTTGAACAGGAAGGGGTAAATGAAGATGGTTCTGTTAGAGGGTATTGGCAAAAGTTGGGTAGAGAACCTAAGGTGGCCGAAAAGATGAAAAAGATGGGGGTTAAGATTAAGCCGGAGTGGTTTAGTGATGTTGTATCCTGAAGTTTTAGGAAAGATACGAAATATAGTTTTATCATCTGGCTTGGAAATAGTAGAAGAGACTATAAGGGAGCAGAGGGGTGTTTTATTTGTTAAATTCTTGGTGGATTTTCCGTTTGGTGGGGTGGATATCGGGACCTGTGAAAGGGTAAATCGTCAGATTAGCAATTATCTTGATTCTGTTCCGGATTTAGTGCCCGATTATTCGGTAGAGATTTCATCTCCGGGCTTGGATAGAAAACTTAGGGATTATGATGATTTTAAACGAGTAAGGGGTCAAAAATTAGAGGTGTTGTTATCTGAAAAAGTTTCTGGTAAAGGACAATGGCAAGGGGTGTTGCGAGAGATAGACGAAGGCAAGATTGTCTTATCGGTATCGAGAGGTAAATCAGACATAATGGTAGAGATCCCTTACGAGAAGATTATATATGGGAGGATTGTCTTGTGAGTAAATTATTCTTCTTATTAGCAGTAATTTTTGTATTTTTGGCAGTGTTATCTGGTTTATTTGAACAAGTAGGCCTTAAGTTATTTCGTTTGCCAGGAGATATTATTATTCGCAAGGGTAATATTACCTTCTTCTTTCCTTTAGCAACATCAATTGTTCTAAGTTTGGTTTTTACTTTTCTTTTTAACCTCTTTTTTCGGAAATGAAGTGGTTGTCTTTATTATTGCTCTTTCTTATGGTTGGGTTAAATCTATTAGGGGAGGATGTGCGTGTCCTTATAGGTCAAGGAGATGGTGTGGTGTTTGTTGCCAATAAGGGGTTGGTAGATGTTCGCGAAGTGCAAGAGGATATCTGTTTTGGTGATGGTCAGTCTTTGGTTTATTACCAAAACCGGCCATATCGTGGAAGAATATGTGTGGTTAAGAGTGGAGAGAATGTGTTGGTGGTGAATGTATTAGATATAGAAGATTATGTAAAGGGAGTCTTGTATAATGAGATATCTCATTATTGGCCTATCGAAGCGATAAAGGCTCAAGCAGTGGTGTCTCGGACTTATGCTTTATATCGGGCACTTTCATCTGGAGGCGAGGGGATATTTGACCTTAAAGATGATCAGAGTTCACAGGTATATCGAGGATATAATTCTGAACGTTTTCGCACAAATAAAGCGGTAGATGAAACTAAGGGGGAGATCTTGGTATGTAGTGATACTAATCGTGTTTTCCCGGCCTTTTATCATGCATGTTGTGGAGGAGAGACAGAGTTGCCTCAGGATGTGTGGTCGGGGACCAAGTTTGGGTGTGCGTTTGAGGTGGTGAAGGATCCATTTTGTTCTATCTCTCCTTACCGATCTTGGAAATACGAAATTTCTTTTTCAAACTTTATTTTTTCTCTTCATAGATTAGGAGTAAGAGGTAAAGAGGTAAAGTATATTTCGATATCTGAATCTACGCATTCTGGTCGAACTAAGTCAATTCTGTTGATAACAGATAAAGGGCAGTATGTCCTCTCTGCTCAAGATGTGAGAATATCTTTGGGCCCAAGCAAGTTAAAGAGCACCTTATTTAAGGTACAGATACAAAATAATAAGGTGGTCTTTGATGGTCATGGTTGGGGGCATGGTGTGGGGATGTGTCAATGGGGAGCCTATGGGATGGCATTAAAGGGGTATAATTATAGGGAAATATTAAAATTTTATTACCCTAATGCTAATATTTCCAATATATCGTCGGTATTAGTGTCCTTAGGATTAGTAAAGAAGAAATAGTAAACGCGAGATAGAGACATATGCATGTGGCGATAATAATGGATGGCAATGGCAGGTGGGCCCAAAAAAGGGGTTTCCCCCGAATACAGGGGCATCGAGAGGGGTTAAAACGGGTCGAAGAGTTGATAAGATACGCCCCTAAAAAGGGAGTTAGGCACCTTACACTTTATGCCTTTTCAACCGAGAATTGGCGGAGGCCAAGGCATGAACGGGAATTTTTATTTTCTATGTTTGAATCGTATCTAAAAGGCAAACGAGATGAATTAAAACACAATGGTGTACAATTAAGGATAATAGGATTAAGGGATAATTTACCTGAGAACTTGGTTGATCTTATAAAGGAGACGGAAGATTATTTGTCAAAAGGCTCGAACTTAACTCTCCAGATCGCCTTTAATTACGGAGGCCGAAGCGAGATAGTGAAGGCGGTTAAAGGTATAATAAACGATGAATTAAAGGATTTTGAGGTTGACGAAAGGGTGATTAGTAGGTATCTCTTTACTTCTGGGGTTCCGGATCCAGATTTGCTTATTCGTACCAGTGGAGAGAAGAGGTTGAGCAATTTCTTGCTTTGGCAGTCTGCATATACAGAATTATATTTCACGAATGTATTTTGGCCGGATTTTACTGAAGAGGAATTTGATAAGGCATTAGGTGAATTTTTCCAAAGAAGGAGGAGATTTGGTGGCATCTGAATTAAATAAAAGGATTTGGGTATCTGTATCTTGGTTTCTCATCATTGCCTTATTTATTTGGATAAAGCAGATATTTTTAGTAGTTATTACTGTTCTTTCCGTAATGGGAGTACATGAATTTTATCGTATGACAGAGAACAAAGGGATTTATCCGTTTTATTATATGGGGCTTTCAGTCGCAGCCTTTATACCGATGTCGCTTTATTTTGGCTTGGAACTCAACAGGGATTGGCAACTTTTTTTGGTTATTGCGGGATTGATTATCTTATTTTTACTCCAGATCCGTAGGGAAGAAAACGATGGGGCCACAGCAGGGATAGCTATATCTATATTTGGGATATTCTATATATCATGGACGTTGACTTTTCTCTTGCGTCTTAGGCTGCTTCCTGAAGGAGTGGGCCTTTCGGCAATGACAATAGTGGCTACAAAAGTGTGTGATATCTTGGCTTATTTGGTTGGTTCACGCTTTGGTAGTCATCCATTTATGCCAAAAGTAAGCCCTAAGAAAACCTGGGAAGGATTTTGGGCTGGGTTGTTTGGCGCCGTGGTGTCTTCAGAGATTTTTTCTTTCTTTATAGTATCTATTAATGCCAAGGATGCGTTGATATTGGGGATCTTGATAGGGGTTTTTGGTCAGTTGGGCGATATATCCGAATCATTAATAAAACGCGACTGTCAGGTCAAAGATTCTGGGAAAGTTTTCCCCGGTATGGGGGGGATATTGGATGTTGTAGATAGCCTCTTATTTACTTCTCCTATAGCCTATTTCTATGTTACTCGGATGATAGGATTATGAAACTTGCGATTCTTGGTGCAAGCGGTTCTATTGGGAGATCTACACTGGATGTGATAAGGGCATTTCCCTCTAAGTTGGAATTAGTAGGAGTGAGTGTCCACACCAATATTGAATTTGTCCAGCGTATGGTGAAGGAGTTTTCGTCCCTTTCCTATGTATGTTTTACAGGCTTATTAGATAGCAACCATGTAAATATTCCTAATGTGAATCTTTATTTCGGGAAAAAGTCTTTG
>JAMOOT010000207.1 GCA_027065215.1 Candidatus Omnitrophota bacterium
GGGCATTTCCCTCTTTCACATTCTTTACAGAAATTATCTTATCCAATCCTAACTCCACGACCCTATTTTCCGACACATAGATCTTGTTTCCTCTGAAATCTATATAAAATCTTCTCCAAACCTTCTCTTCTCCATTTTCTTCCTCCTTCAATACAAAGGCTGGGATAAACTTCCATCCCTCTTTTTTGGTCAGCATCGCAATAAAGACCTGACAATAAGGCCCACCAGATTCAAGGAAATTTATCGCCCCCAACCAAACACCATCTGATCCTGCAAAGAGAAAATCTCCAGATTGTTCTGGCACCTTTAACCTAACAGGGAACCATAAAACATCCTCTTTATCAGATAAAATCATTGGGACATTAAAGTCTATCTGATTAGTCTCTGGAGCAACTCGTTTATATAAAAGCCCTTTCCCTATAAGGTTAAAAAATCTTCTCTCCATCGAAAACTGTATCTGTCCCCTACTCAAAACTGCATCTGTAATTCCTTTCGAATCATCAAAAACCACCTTATTAGCGAACTGCCCAGGAAACTTACCGGAGGTCTTTATCTGCAACGATATTCTATCCAAACCTTGTCCTTTCCGAGCAGTATCTTTTACCTCCTCCGATGCCTTTATATCTAATACCAATGCACCGCTGGAGAGGAGAGGAAGCAGTGAAAGCGGAACATTGACAGTGACCAAGATTGGATATAGTTTGCCTTGATAACGAATCTTTATCTGCGTATGTATCGGGAAACCCTCTGGGAAAACCCAAGATAGCAAGGGAGCAATCCCTTCACAGTAAGCCTTATCTAAATAGAATTGTTCAGGGCACCTCTGCATTAGTTTGCGTAAATCAAGCCTTACTGTCCCTTCTTTTGCAAGGCACTTGATAACCTCTTTTGAAGCAAGATTTAATAAGGGCAAGGTAAATCTTAGATCAGGGAGGTTAAAGAAAACATAATTGCCCTCTCTACTGTAACTCACATAGGCACCATGCCTCTCCAGCCATCTTGCCATATCCTCTGAATCTACATAGAGACAAACTCTCTTTTTTTCACTTTTATAAGGGATATCGATACACGCTACCCCATCTAAAAATCTAAAATTCAGATTTGGGAAAAGACCCTCTATAACAAAGGAATCTTTCTTATCCTCTCTTAAGGATCGAGATACCCATCTGCCCTGCAAATCAAAGACCTTAAAATAAGATAGGCCCTTATGCCCTTTTTCCACCCTCAAGACATCAATGACTGTTCCACTACGGATAAGATATAGATAGAATAGGCTCGAGTGGATTATTCTTTTGTATATCTTCAAATCACCCATATCCAATCTTGTCCTAATCTGGGATGGCAGATCAAAAGGCACACCTGTCCCGCCCAAATTTCCCTTACACTTGAGTTCATACAGAGAAAATCTATGAGTCGAGACGTCTATTGGTAAAGAGGCCATTGAAAATACTTGCTCTTCGCCTAATAGCAAAACCGTATTTAATCCCTTCACTAATCGGATTCCCTTATATTTTGGCCCTAACGGATCAAATAAAGAGACCTTAATCCTCTTATCCACGAACAAAATCTTTACCCCTATAACGGACCTATGCTTATACTTCAAGACGCATTCTACACAACCGGAAAATGGATCTTTCTCCTCCA
>JAMOOT010000208.1 GCA_027065215.1 Candidatus Omnitrophota bacterium
GTATTTCCCAGAGGATAGGAGGGAATTTGAAGGAGCCTCGGCCGAGACAGTAGTGTTTAATCTGGGGATACTGGTTGTGATTATATTGATAATGGCTTCATTGGGAATTACTTGGAGAATAGTCCTCCCTGTGGCTGGGACGTTGGGTATAGGTATTGGGTTTGGTTTGCAGACCATTATGAACAATTATATGAGTGGATTTATTCTGTTATTCTCTCAGAAAATACGGGTGGGCGATATCGTTGAGGTCTCGGTCTCTACTCCTACATTGGGACAGACCAATCCCACTGTGTTCGGTAAGGTAGAGGAGATAGGCATATTGGCTACTACAATACGGACTAACGATGGAGTTGATATTGCGATCCCAAATTCCAATTTCATAAACTCGCCAATTATCAATTATTCCCATAGAGACAGTTATGTTCGGTATAGACTTCCAGTGGGTGTCTCTTATGCTTCTGATCCGAATCAGGTTAGGGAAATCATATTGGAGGCGGTATCTGAGATCAAGGGGATCTTGAGACATCCTGAACCACGGGTTTGGTTCTATGAGTATGGTGATAGTGCAATAATATTTGTTGCTACGTTTTGGTTTGATATCCGTCGGCATATAAAGATAAATCGCTTGAGGGATGAGTTTTATACCTTGGTATGGTATAAATTGAAAGATGCAGGGATTGAGATTCCGTTTATCCAGAACGATGTCTGGTTTAGGAATAAGTTAGAGGTAAGATTAGATAAAGGAGGGGAAGGATGAAGATAAGAGGAAGGGTATTTAAGTTTGGTGATGATGTGAATACCGATGAGATCATTCCCGCTCGATTCTTAAACACCACTGATCCGAAAGAACTTGGGCAGCACTGTATGGCTGGAATAGATGAAGGATTTGTTGGAAAGATAAAAAAAGGTGATATCATTGTGGCTGGGAGGAACTTTGGTTGTGGTTCTTCTCGTGAACATGCACCAGTGGCCATTAAAGGTGCAGGGATATCCTGTGTGGTTGCTAAGTCCTTTGCTCGGATTTTCTTCCGCAATGCGATAAATATTGGCCTGCCCATAATAGAATTACCTCAGGCTGAGGAGATTCAAGAAGGAGATGAATTGGAGATTGATCTGGAGAAAGGTGTCTTAAAGAACAGGACCCAGAAGAAAGAATATCAGATAAGCAAATTCCCTGAATTTATGCAGGAAATCATAAACGCCGGTGGGCTTATAAACTGGGTGGAAACAAAAGACTAAGTCCTAACTGTCTTACATGGGTGCAATTCTCACTAATCGTGAGGCGTAATGTTTGGATCATTCTTAGATGATTTATATTGCTATATTGCCTTAACTACCTTGTTTGCCTTAAGGCATTTGGCACATACCAAGATTCGTTTTTTTGACCCGTTGACTATTGCAGTTACCTTTTGGAAGTTGGGTTTGAATCTGCGTTTGGTTACACCGGTTATCTTTTGACCTGCACCGCCTTTTTTCTTGGCCATACCCCGACGGGCAATATTATTCCCACTTACTGCCTTTTTCCCACATATCTCACACACCCTGGCCATAATTTTCCCTCCTTTTATCGAAATATACCTTTACCGTAAATTGAAATTATACCTTAAAAATGTGAGTTATGCAAATAAACCCAAGGAATTTTAACAGATGATATATGTGCAAATTTGACATAAACAAACGGGTCGGAAGAAACATTGTCCCTCCGACCCTTGAAAGGAGGTACCCATACCCAACACTAATTTACAATACCTTTGAGATATTTTCAAGGATTTCTTATACAACGGGGCCATATTTGATAAATGGAGAGTGCAATTGATAGTTTCTGTATTAATTTTTATAGGAGATTTTTTATGGGAGACGGTGATAGTGTCCGAATATTTGTGAAAAAATCACAGATAGGTCTCTTTGTTTTGGTCAGAATGTAGATTAGAATTGTATGTGTTGTGCGTTGGCATCTCCTTTGTTTAAATTAGTTACCGGGTTAAGCATGGGGACCTAAATTTTTTGTGCCACATTTATATCAAATTTACACGAAATATTATGCGGTATTTAGTGGCTCATAATTGGTAGTTCATAAAAGGAGAATGAAAGGGAAATTATTCTATGCGGATTTATCGTATTTGGAACGCTATTGTTTTGGATAATCTCGTTTCGATCTTCCAACGGGATGCTGTCTATTTTTATTTTGTTGTCTTGCATATAAGGTTGTTTGAAGGTAGTGAGGTTTTGTATTAAGATATACCTATGCCTGAAGTTAGGTTTTATAACACTTTGACCGGAGAAAAGGAGTTTTTTCTCCCCCAGGTGCATGGGCGAGTGAAGATGTATGCCTGTGGGGTGACGGTCTATGACCATTGTCATATCGGCCATGGCAGGAGTTTATTTGTCTTTTCTCTGCTTAAACGCTTTTTGAAACGAGTGGGATATCAAGTAACATTTGTGCGAAACATTACTGATGTTGATGATAAGATTATCGCACGGATTTGGGAACAGAATTCTTATAAAGAGATTTCTCAGGAAGAATTAAAAGATTTTGTGGACAGGTATATCTCCTCTTATTATCAAGACTTAGAGGATCTGGGGTTGCCAAAAGCCGACTATGAACCTCGGGCTACAGAGTTCATCAATGAAATGATTGGTTTTGTTGAAAAGTTGATTGATAAAGGATTTGCCTATGTAACGGAAAAGGGAAATGTGTATTATTCAGTGGATAGGTTTTCTGACTATGGGAAATTATCTAAGCGTAAGATAGATGAGTTATTGCAGGGTGTAAGAAAAGGGATAGAAGGGGATAAGCGTAATCCTTTGGACTTCGCTCTATGGAAGGCCAGAAAAGAGAATGAGCCTTATTGGGATAGTCCTTGGGGAAAAGGACGGCCGGGGTGGCATTTGGAGTGTGCAGTGATGAGCACGACCCTTTTGGGTGGGCCATTGGATGTACATGGTGGTGGTAGGGATTTGATCTTTCCTCATCATGAGAATGAGATCGCTGAGGCTGAGCCGATTTTGGGGCAGGATTTCGCTAAATATTGGATCCATCATGGGATGGTGACGGTGGAAGGCGAAAAGATGTCTAAGTCGTTGGGGAACTTTATTACAATAAAGGATGCGCTTTCGCGTTACCCAGCCCGTCTTTGGCGGTTATGGTATTTAAGTGGGCATTATCGTTCGCCCATTGATTTTTCATCTAATAAGATGGATGAGATCAGAAAAATGCAAGAGAAAATTGATAGATGGTATGCGTTCTTAGTAAAAGGAGGTAAGGCATCGAGAGATTTGGATGGTTTGGCTGAACACTTAAGGGAAGGGGTATATCATGCCTTAGCGGATGATCTAAATACTCCAAAGGCATTGGGGGTTCTCTTTTCTGTGATAAACAAAAGTGTGGAATTTCTGAAGGATGGGAAGGGTTCCTCTAAATTAAGAACAGTGGCAGATGATGTCTGTTCTCTTTTATTTATAGAACCAAAATTGCCTCGGGGGCAGAGCGGGTTGGATGATGAATTAGTAGATTTGATTGTGCAGGCGCGGTCTGTATTGAGGTCTCATAGGGAATTTAAGTTGGCGGATAAGATAAGGGGGGAATTGAATCGGCGAGGGATAATAATCGAAGATACTAAAGAGGGGAGTAGATGGATGTACCGATGATTATATCAATAGAAGGAGCAGATGCTACAGGCAAGAGTTCAGTTGCCCAATTCCTGTGTGAGAGATTAGAGGAAGAGGGATATGAGGTCTTGTTTCTTCGAGAACCGGGGAGTACCGGGTTGGGAGAAAGGGTGCGGGCGCTTTTACTACATGATGAATCACTTTCTTTGGGGGTGAGGGCTGAACTGTTTTTATATTTGGCTGCAAGGGCCCAACTTATAGAGGAATTGATTAGGCCGGCGATCAAACAAAAGAAGATTATTGTATTGGATAGGTATGTTGATTCGACGTTGGTTTATCAAGGGGTTGTTGGTGGATTGGGGGTGGAGAAGGTCTTGCAGGTGATGATTGATTTTTTTGGGGTATATTTCCCTCAGTTGACAATAGTTCTGGATTCAGATGTGGATGTTATAATGCAAAGGCTCAGGGATAAAGATAAAATAGAGAGTAGGGGGAGAGAGTTTTTTGAACATGTGGTTCAAGCATATCGGGATCTGGTAGAGATTTTCCCTGAAAGAATGGTGCTTATTGATTCGAATAAAGATTTAAATTGGGTATGTGATGAGGTATGGAAGGCGATAAAGGAAAGATTGTAGGCCATCTGATACAGCGGCGTTTTTTGTCGTCTTTAAAAAAGAAGGGCAATATCCCTAATGCGATTCTTTTTACCGGGCCTGATTCAGTGGGTAAGCGGCTGATAGCAAGGCATTGGATTGGTTCGTTTTTTGATGATAAATCCAGACTGTTGGTGAGTTCTGGTGCTCATCCGGATGTCTTATTTTTGGAAGATGAGGGCGGAGAGATTACGATTAAAGATATTCGTGGGGTTCAGGAATTTGTGTCCCGTAGGCCTATCTCGGGTAGAAAGTTTGTGCTTATAGACCAGGCCCATCGTATGAATGAAGTTGCTGCGAATTCTTTTTTAAAGACATTGGAGGAACCGGGCAAGAGTACTTGTTTTGTTTTGATTAGTAGCAGGAAAGAGCAGATTTTACCTACGATTAGGTCAAGGTGTATTGAAATCCAGTTCTCTTCTCTGTCGAAGGAAGAATTGGCCCAAATACCCAAACGGGATGGTATGCTATACGAGGGCACAGTCTCCCCTATTTTGAATATTCCAATAGGGGATTTGAAAGAACTTTATCATCGCTTTTTATCTCAGGTAAAAGGTAGGCCGTTTGTTTTAAAAGATAGAGATGGATTACTGGATGGTTTTAGGTCTATAGGTGTTTTTTTTCATGATATACTGGTAAATCAGATTGCCCCGGAACTTAGTTATGGTGTAGTAGAAGAAAAAATAAGTTCAATTCAAAGTTGGATCGTTGCAGTAGAGAGGTTGTTTGATTTGTTTTTGGTGGCTGAAATGGGTAATCTGGCAAGTATTGAGGCTGATTTGTCCTGTAAAATGAGGTTGAGTATATGAGTGGTGAGATCCTTTTTCAAGTGAGAATTAGAGATTACGGTTCTACGGTTTATGCAACAAAAGATTGTAGTGAAGAGGTCTTGGCAGGGGATACTGTGGTCTTAAGGAGCGAGAAGGGGCTTGATTGGGGGAAGGTAGTTTCGTCTTTATTTTTAGAGGAAGAGGCGTCTGTTCAGTATAAGATAGAAAGGAAGGCCACCCCTGATGATTTGGAGAGGATCTCTAAGGAGAAGGAAGAAATTTCAGAAGTTATGAGGATTATTAGAGATAAAGTACATTATCACAATCTGGATATGAATTTAATTTCAGCCGAATATACATTTGATAGGGGGAAATTGATAGTTTATTTTGTGGCTGAAGATAGAGTTGACTTTCGCCAATTGGTAAGAGACCTTGCTCGGACATTTAAAACCAGGATTGAAATGCGGCAGATTGGGGTAAGGGATGGTGCAAAGATGTTGGGGGGATTAGGAATATGTGGTAGAGAATTGTGCTGCCATCGGTTCTTAAGGGAATTTAAGTCAATGTCTATAAAGATGGCAAAGGATCAAAATCTTTCCCTTAATCCCCACAAGATATCTGGTATATGTGGTAGGCTTATGTGTTGTTTGGGATACGAATGGGATGTATATCGAGAGATGTTGAAAAAATTGCCTAAGATAGGCCAGAGTGTGGAGACCTCTCAAGGGGTGGGGAGAGTGGTGGAACTTGATATATTAAAGGGTGTGGTAAAGGTGGAACTTGGTGAAGGAGAGGAAAAGAGATTTGTTTGGGAAAAGATAGGGGGGAGAGATGAAGGTTGATTTTCATTGGCTCTTTAAGAAGATTTATTTGTTTGGTTTAGTTTTTTTTACCACTTGTGTGGTGTATTTGTTGGTTTTCAAATATAGCGGCCCAACTCTTGATGGAGATGTATATTTTCATACTGCCTATGGCAAGGTTATGTGGCAGAAGAAGTCGTTGCGGTTTGATGAGAATATCTTTACCTGGAAAGGATACTCTGATGTAGGTCTTTATCCTGCTTGGATTCCCCAGTTAATCTTTTATGGTTTATATAAATTGGGTGGGGATGATGTTCTGTTCATCTATTCTCTTCGGACATTTCTTGTCTTTGTTTTGATAATGCTGACAGTTATATTTTGCTATAGGTTGGGCTTGTCCTATTCTTTCTCTATTCTGTTTTTTGTCTTCTCAGGAATTCTTCTTTCCCGTAACGGGCTTATGTTGAAAGCAGATATGTTTTCCGTTCTGTTTTTTTCGATATTTATTGGATTGTATCTATATGGGAAATATTTTAATAAGCCAAAACTATTTTGGTGGATTCCTCTTGTTTTTCTGTTGTGGGCCAATAGCCATGTTGGTGTAGTGATGGGTTTCTTTGCCCTTGGCCTTATTTTTTTGATAGAGGCCTTTTTCTATCGAGAAAAGGGAAATTATAGGACTTTGGCATTAGTTCTATTGCTTTCTTTTCTTGCTATGTTCCTGACCCCTAAGCCGATGTATCATTGGGGTATGATAAAATCCAAATTTATAAAAGAAGCAGTTGGTAGAATAATTGGAGTAGGACGTGACCTGAATTCTCCTGTTAGATATATATTGGCGCTTAGACCATTAAGTTGGAATCTGAATGTGGATTATACACGGGCGGTTTTTGTTTCAGAGATTTTTTGGCTATTTTTATTAGGGTTGTGTGTATATGGGAGGTGGCGGCAGGCTGAAGAGAGTGTAGGAATAAAAAGAATTTTGGAGTCAGTTCCATGGGATTTGTTGTTATTAAATATAGCCTTTTTGAAACTAACCATTTCTTTCGCCAGATTGACCTATACATTTGGTATTGCGGCAATGCTGTCTGCTTTTTTGCTTATAGCAGAAATTAAACGCTTATTTAAGGATTTGCCTTGGATGTGGCATTTGCGAGAGTGTGTTGGAGTTCTTTGTATTGCCGGGATGATTAACCCGGTTGCATATAGCATGCCGGAATATAGATTTTGGGGAGACGGTGGTTGGGTCCCGGTGATGGAATTGCAATATCTTAATCGGGCATTGCCTTATGGTGAATACAAAGTGATGAATACTTACGGAATAGGATCGTATTTGATGCTTAAGGGATATCCTAAGTTCAAAGTGTTTGTGGATACGCGTATGGGTAAGAATTTTATGAATTATTATAACTTTACACGTGGGCGTTATGAGGATATGGAGATGTTGCCAGATAAGGTGGCAAAAGAGGCTGATGTAGCCTTGCTTTCGTATCGCCATTGGGGATTGATTCGTTGGTTTTTGGATAGAACGGATTGGCAGGTAGTTTTTTGGGGGCCGGCAGCAGTGGCATTGGTAAATAAGAGAAAAATTCCAAATATGCACTGGCACAATCCAGATTGGAAGAAGTTTAGACATTCTTGGATTAGAGAGGGGATAAACCAGTTTATATTGATTAGGTTTCTCTTATATACTGGCCATCTTAAAGAGGCCAAGAAGGTAGTGGAAATAGGATATGAACTCTTTCCGGAGTGGAAAGAATTACGTTCAATATGGGATGTGATATTCTTGGCGGAATCTGATCCTGTCTATGGATATAGAACATATATAGGGGACAGCAAAACGATTGCTGAAGCACCAAATCCTCTGCGAGTAACCGTATTGTATTTGTCACGGAAGCATGCGCATGATTTGTTTAAGCAAGGGAAGTGCGATATTGCGCTTAAATGGGAGCAGTTTATATATAGATATATCTCTCGCATAGATATGTCTCTTTATAATCAAGGGATACTGTGGTATGCATTAAATAGACCAAAAGATGCTCGGGCGTTTTTTGTTGGAGCGTTCAACTATAACAATTATCTCCCTTATAAGGAATTTGTCAATTGTGTGATGTATAATAAAAATCCGGAGATCGCTTGCGCTAACTATGAGTACGGATTTTGGGATGAGGTTAAAAGCAGATTGTTGAGGAAGGAGGAAAAGGATGCCAAAGAGAAAAAGTAACAGTAAAAAGATAGTCCTTGCTTATTCTGGGGGATTGGATACCTCTTGTTGTGTGAGGTGGTTGAAAGATAGAGGTTGGGATGTAGTCTGCTTTATGGCGGATTTAGGACAGGAATTAGATGTTAACACTGCTCGAAAAAGGGCCAAGGCAGCAGGGGCAAGCCGATTATATGTCAAAAACTTGCGAAAAGAATTTATAGAAGAGTTCATATGGCCTACTTTGCAGGCCCAGGCTAAGTATGAAGGTAAATATTACCTTGCCACTGCATTAGGTAGGCCACTGATAGGGAAGTATTTGGTTGAAATCGCCCATCAAGAGGGTGCGATTGCTGTGGCCCATGGGTGCACGGGAAAAGGGAATGATCAGGTTAGGATAGAGTTGGCGGTGAGGATGCTGGATCCAAAATTGCAGATAATTGCACCAGTAAGAGAATGGGAATTTAAATCCCGTGAAGAAGAGATAGAGTATTGCCGTTCTTGTGGCATCCCGATAGATGTCACTAAGAAGAAGGTTTACAGTATCGATGAGAACCTATGGGGAGTAAGTATTGAGTGTGGTATCTTAGAAGACCCTTGGGCAGAACCACCGAAAGATGCCTATCAGATAACCAGAGATCCAGAAAAGGTTAAGGATAAGCCAATTTATCTTGAGATAGGCTTTGAGAAAGGGATTCCTGTATCTTTAAACAACAAGCGCATGAAAGGGGAAGATTTAA
>JAMOOT010000209.1 GCA_027065215.1 Candidatus Omnitrophota bacterium
GAATGCAATAACCTCTCAGGATGTCTCTATTACCTCTCCACATCCTGGGACTACTACGGATGTGGTAGAGAAGGCTATGGAACTTTTGCCAATAGGGCCAGTTCTTTTCTTAGATACTGCTGGGTTAGGAGACGAGAGTGTATTGGGAGAGGAAAGAGTAAAACGTTCGATGAAGGTGTTTGACCGAACCGATGTTGTAGTTTTGGTCGTTGAACCATGGGAATGGGGAGAATATGAGGAATTTGTAGTAAAAGAGGCAAAAAGGCGCAATCAAGGTATCGTTGTGATCATAAACAAATCAGATTTAAGTCCACCTTCTTCCGAGGTTGTGGATGCTATATCCAAAGAAGGTCTTCTTGCAATAGAGATTAGTGCGGTTGGGAAAGGACAAGATCGAGAACGATGGATTGCACGATTTAAGTCTGCTTTGTTGAGTGTGTTGCCGGATGAGTTTGTTTCTGCTCCTCCCCTGTTAGGTGATTTAGTTCCAGCGGGAGGGCTTGTGGTATTAGTGGTTCCGATTGATTTAGAGGCCCCTAAGGGGAGATTGATATTGCCTCAAGTCCAGGCCATAAGGGATGTATTGGATAGTGATGCTGTGGTGGTTGTAGTAAAGGAAAGGGAGTATCTTGTTTTATTTGAAATGTTAAAACGCAGACCAGATTTAGTGGTTTGTGACTCTCAGGTAGTTATGAAGGTAGTAGCAGATACGCCAAAGGACGTAAAATTGACCACATTTTCTATCTTATTCTCTCGATTTAAAGGAGACCTATTGACCGCAGTACGTTCAGTAAGGGTGTTAGATAACCTACAACCCGGGGATAAGGTATTGATAGCCGAGGCCTGTTCTCATCACCCGATTCAGGATGATATTGGACGTGTGAAGATCCCACGTTGGATTCGGCAATTTGTTGGTGGTAAGGTGGATATAGATGTCTATGCAGGCAAGGATTATCCTGAAAATCTTTCTGATTACAAACTGATTGTGCATTGTGGGGGCTGTACGCTTAATCGTCGTGCGATGCTTTCTCGTATACAACTGGCTAAAGGATATGGTGTCCCTATCACAAATTATGGGGTATGTATATCATATTTACATGGCGTTTTAGAGCGGGCATTGACACCCTTCCCAGCAGTGAGGGAAGAGTTTTTATCTATGTCTGGGCGTTAATTGGCCAAATTGGAGAAATTCGTTTTTGCTAAGAGGGTTGTTTAATGTATAATTTAATACGATTTTGGTCCTTGTCCCCGTAGCTCAGTTGGATAGAGCAGCGGCCTTCTAAGCCGCGTGTCGGGGGTTCGAATCCCTCCGGGGACGTGAAATGGATATAAATTTGTGCATTGATAGATAGATGAAGCAAAGGAATGATAAAGTAGCAGAAGCCCCGACACGAGGGGTTGTTAAGGGGAGGAAACTCCCCTTAATATAGCGCCGACAGGAAGTCGGCGGGGGTGACAGCGAGCGGAGCGAGCGCAAGAGGGGGCGATAGCCCCCTATTGGGAGCAGGATGCGACGGAGGGGGTTCGAATCCCTCCGGGGACGTGAAATGGATATAAATTTGTGCATTGATAGATAGATGAAGCAGAGGAATGATAAAGTAGCAGAAGCCCCGACACGAGGG
>JAMOOT010000210.1 GCA_027065215.1 Candidatus Omnitrophota bacterium
CTTTACTAACCATCTTTTATCTTCCAAATCTATACTCTTTATAGCCGAAATCACCTTCTCTCCTGCCTTCCCATTGCCATAAAATTCATTTTTCACTACAACCCTTTTTCTATACTTCTCATCAAAGCAAGATCTTTGAAGGGCAGATAATATCTCTTCCCTCTCCAAGCCAACCCTCTGCACATTCCCTGCATTGATTCTCCCTTTCTGTCTATTGCCTACGTTTACCACGGGGACCCCTAAATACGGGCACTCCAACCATCCCATACTTGAATTACCCACCAAAGTCAATGTATTCCTCAACAGGTTGATAAAGAGATCCCTATCCAACGTGGGGAAAAACCTAACCCTGTTGTTTATTCGTCTTTTTATGGTCTCTAATATCTGCGATGCCCCCGGATCTGTATTGGGGTATATGCCCAAAATGTCTAAATCATGCCTCCGGCAGAAGTCTATCGTAGCCTCCAATGCCTTTTCGACCTGAAGACCAGATTCTTTATATTCACTGGAGAGGGGATGCATCAAGAACATTACATACTTAAAGGGTTCCAATTCATTCCAAGATAACCTTTCTCTTACAACATTCCAATCCAACTTAGGTATCTTCTCTATCTCATCCAATGCAGGATTTCCCACCACAAATATCCTGAACTCCTCTTCACCCACTCGAAGCAAATTTTCTTTATGCTGCTGGCAAAACACAAAGTGGATATGAGATAACTTTGAAACCGCAAACCTCACCGGATCGTCCGCATTCCCCATTGCAGTATCCCCTCCACCAATGTGAGCACACAACTTACCCATATAATTTGCCACAATCGCGCCTGCCAGTGGTTCTTCTCTATCGCCCAATACCAAAATCAGGTCCGGATCTACCCGCTCCACTGTCTGGGTTAATCCCATCACCAATAATCCCACCCCCTTAGGCCTCTGAGTAACTCTATCTGTGGAAAGAAAAGAATCTATCCTCTCCACTATGTTCAAGTTGTCCTCCTCTATAAACCTGACTGTGTTATTATGCCAAGGAGACAAATGTGCACCACTTACCGCTACCATTACATCAAAACCTTGATCTCTCAGAGAGAATAGAACCGGCCTCAGGAGGAAATACTCTGAACGTATCCCGGTCACTGCCAAGATCCGCTTTATTTCTTTAGCCATTAATCCCCATCACCTCCAAAATCACCTCTGGCCTCATATAGAATCTCTCAACCAAACACACCACAGCACCACACTTACACAACCCACCATCCAGTCGCACATCATCTCCTACTACTATCATCTCTTCCGTTGCAATCTTCCATTTATTACTCAAATACATTAAACCATCGCACTCCGGTTTTTCTCTTCCCACCTCCCGTGCAAATACAACGTCATCAAATAGTGCCTTCAGTCCCAACAACTCCACTTTCCTCTTCTGAGCCCTAACCACTCCATTTGTAAGCAAAAACAACTTTTTCCCTGCATCCCTTATTCTCTTCAAAACATCTCTTACTTCATCCCGTACCCGCAGATCTCCTTTCACATCACAATAAGTCTGAAAAAAACGCTCCTGCCAAGATGTATCTAACCCAGCCATAGATAATATTCTCCCTAATATATCCCCTCCAGACTCATAGG
>JAMOOT010000211.1 GCA_027065215.1 Candidatus Omnitrophota bacterium
TCAATCCTGAAACGATACCAATCACAAGAGAGCCAACTATCTCCCAGAGGGGGTGGATGAGCGTGTGGGGCGATAACTCTCCTTTGCCGACCAGTACAGAGGCTATACTGCTGGCAATAGAGAATAGCAGGAATGAAAGACCATCGTCCAGGGCAACTATGCCCAAGGCAGTGGTAGTGAGAACACCTTTTGCCTTGTATTCCCACAAGACACTTATGGTAGAGGCCGCATCTGTTGCAGAGGCGATAGCACCCAATAGGATACCGACCGCAATGGATAGGCGGAGGTCATGAGAGAAGAGGTAATACACTATTGCGCTCAGAATAGAGACCATTATAAAGGCGCCAAATCCTTCTGCAAGCAGGATGGCCAGAAACTGCTTGCCATATCGGGTCAATGTATCGTACTTTAGTTCACCACCCACCATAAATGCAATTAGGCCTAAGGCAAAGTAGTTTATCGGAAGCAGAGACTGGATGACCTCTTTGCTTACGATGTTAAGACCGGATTGTCCGAGGAGTATACCTATAACAATATAACCGACCACCTGAGGGATGCGCAGTTTCTGAAAGATCCTCCCTCCAATGGTCCCTCCAAACAAGGCAATACCCAACAGGAAGAGGATGTTTAAGTGAAACAACGATATCTTGTTTAAGAGTATATGCACATATTCCATAGACGATACTTATACCACTCCATAGTAAGATTAGCAATAGATAAGTTGGAGTGGGATGAGAATAGGAGTGAACAAAAGGTTGTAAAAATTGTTCCCAATCATTAGTTTTTGCTATATAACGATTTCTATGGGTGAGTTTACGCCTATGCTACAACAATACAAGGAGATAAAGTCCCGTTATAGGGATTACATCCTCTTTTTTCGGTTAGGGGATTTTTATGAGATGTTCTTTGATGATGCCAAGGTCGCATCTCAGGTCTTGGATGTGGTCTTGACCAGCCGAACCGCTGGGAAGATGGGCCGTATCCCTATGTGTGGCATACCGTTTCATTCCGCAGAGAATTATATTGCCAAATTGATTCGGCATGGGTATAAGGTCGCTATCTGTGAGCAGGTCCAGGATCCAAAGACCGCCAAGGGATTGGTAAGGCGGGAGGTGGTGAGGGTCGTTACTCCCGGAACGTTCATAGATGAAGATCCCTCCCGATCTTCGGTGATTGTGGGTATTTGCCCTTTAAGGCATGGGTGGGTCCTGGGTGTCTTAGATATGGTAAAGTCAGAACTCTTACTATCCCAAGCGGGTTCGGTTCAGGAGTTGGTTGAACTCTTGTTGCCTATGGATGTGGGTGAGGTGGTATATCCTGAATCAAGGGATATTTCTCGCATTGTTCCTTCTAATTTGTTCCACTCTAAGCCTATGGCCTTTTCTCCTTGGCCGGATTGGAACTTTGATCCGCAGATGGTGCGAGGATCTCTCCCTGATAGTGCAAACCCTGCCTATCTCTCCCAGTTGGGTCTGCCAGAGGAGGCCTTGCGAGTGGTCGCAGGGCTTGTCAGTTATGCAAGGGATATGACAAAGACCGCATTTTCTTATATCAAGCGGATAGGTCTGCTGCAGGAGCCAAGATATGTCTATATCCAGCCCACTGCCATTGCGGGGCTG
>JAMOOT010000212.1 GCA_027065215.1 Candidatus Omnitrophota bacterium
AGAGATGATCTTGCTAAGAGAATACTAAAAATAGAACACAGGATATTCCCTCAAGCAATTTCTTGGCTAGTTGAAGACAGAATTCAAATTCAAGGAAATAAAACTTTTATAAAAAAAACAAAAGATAAAAGGCTTGCAGATATCTCAGATTTACATCCATGTATTATAAATCCACCCCTTGAAGAGGGGTTTTGATAGGTTATGTGAGGATGCATAATTTTTATTTGATGTTGACCCGAAGGGTAAATTCGTTAAAATTTCTTATAAAAGAAATAATTGATAAAAAGGGAGTTTATTATGACAAAAAAAATGCAAACTATTGATGGTAATACTGCAGCAGCCCATATTGCCTACGCACTCTCTGATGTTGCGGCAATTTACCCAATTACACCATCATCGCCTATTGGCGAGGTATGTGATGAATGGGCTGCCCAGGGCAGGAAGAACATCTTTGGGCAAAAGGTTCTTATTAGAGAAATGCAATCAGAAGCTGGAGCAGCTGCAGCTGTTCACGGCTCATTGGTTGCAGGTGCATTAACATCTACATTTACTGCATCCCAGGGACTTCTCTTAATGATACCAAATATGTATAAAATAGCTGGTGAGCTCCTCCCAGGGGTGTTTCATGTTACTGCAAGGTCTATAGCCACACATGCCCTCTCAATCTTTGGTGATCATTCAGATGTGATGGCAGTTAGACAAACGGGTTTTGGACTCCTATGTTCGTCATCTGTTCAAGAGGTCATGGATCTTGGGCTGGTAGCCCATCTAGCTGCAATTGATTCAAATATTCCCTTTTTACACTTTTTTGATGGGTTCAGGACATCCCATGAAATCCAGAAAGTTCACGTAATTGATTATGAAGATATAGCCTCTATTGTAAACTACGAAGCTATCGAGGATTTCAGGGCTAGGGCAATGAATCCTGAACATCCCCACTTAAGAGGGACAAACCAAAATCCCGATATCTTTTTCCAGAATAGAGAAGCATGCAATCTATTTTACAATGAACTTCCTGGGATAGTTGAGCAAAACATGAAAAAGGTCTCTGCACTAACTGGCAGAAGATACAATCTCTTTGACTATGTTGGCCATGAAGAAGCAGATAGAGTTGTGGTGGCAATGGGTTCTGGTTGTGAAACCTTAGAAGAAGTGGTATGTCACTTGGTGGACAAGGGAGAAAGGGTTGGCCTTGTTAAAGTCAGACTATATAGACCCTTTGTAAAAGATGCCTTTTTAATGGCCCTGCCAAATAGCGTTGAGACAATCACTGTGCTTGATAGGACCAAAGAGCCTGGTTCCCTTGGAGAACCCTTATATGAGGATGTATGCACAGTATTTATGGAAAAAGGCGAGATGCCTCTTATTCTTGGTGGAAGATATGGTTTAGGCTCCAAGGATTTCACACCCGCAATGGCCAAGGCAGTGTTTGACAATATGAAAAAAGCAGGTCCTAAAAATCACTTCACAGTGGGTATTGAAGACGACGTCACAAGACTATCCCTGGAATACCAGGATGAAATAGAAGACACCACACCCCCTGGAACTGTACAGTGTAAATTCTGGGGACTTGGTTCTGACGGAACTGTTGGTGCTAATAAGAGTGCAATCAAGATT
>JAMOOT010000213.1 GCA_027065215.1 Candidatus Omnitrophota bacterium
CGCTAAAAATCATTGCAGAACTCAATGATTATTGGAATGGTCAGACTGCAGTGGATAAGCTCGCAAGAATTCTAGATCCAGAAGATGCTGTAAAATTTGTAAGTGGAGCAATTGGTTGGGGAGCACCCACTTCAGCTTACGGGTATTCTGGAAAAGACTATGAATATTTTATGACAGGTAAACGGGGATTTGAAGATATTTTAGATGAAATTGATAGAAGGATAGAAGAGGCCGAGGAAAAAACCACAGGGACTCCTGGTCCAGATATTTTGCCTTTATATGACCGCATTCAAAATTGGGAGGCCATGAGGATTATTTTGGAAGCAGCTATTCGCTATGCAAATCGTTATGCCAGACTTGCCAGAATCATTGCTGAAAATTTTGAGACCGATCCAAAAAGGAAAGAAGAACTTCTACGCATTGCTGAGACCTGTGAACGTGTACCAGCAAAACCTCCCAGAACACTTCAGGAATCCTTCCAGTTTGACCACTTTGTGCAGGTAATATCAAGATTTGAGGCAGGGGAAGGGGCCTGGCCAGCACGTCCTGACTATTATCACGGACCTTATTATGACAAAGACGTAAATATTGATAAAAGATTAACAAAAGAAGAGGCCCTTGATCTTGTGGGCGAGTTTATGATTAGAACCTATGAAGTGGGGATATTTGCCCCTAGATGGGCAAGAGAAGGACTTCAGGGAATTACTGGTACCTGGGTCTGGACATTGGGAGGAGTCAAACCTGATGGAAGCGATGCATGTAATGATTTGACAATTGCCTTTTTACAAGCAGCTAGACTTGTGCGAGTATCTAATCCCACCTTTGGTTTTCGCTGGCATCCCCACGTTAAAGATGAGGTGATGCGAGAATGTTTTGAGTGTATACGCCATGGATTGGGTTATCCATCAATGCGGAATGATCCCATTTTAATTGCTAATACCATGCACTGGTATAAACATCCTTTGGAAGAGGCAAGGCTATGGGTACATCAAGCTTGCATGTCGCCATGCCCTACTACCAAGCATGGTTTTCAACCTTTTCGTATGGCCTCGGCCACTGCAAACACTGCTAAAATAATAGAATATGCCCTTTTTAATGGTTATGACAATGTGGTGAAAATGCAGATGGGGCCTAAGACAGGAGATGCAAGAAAATTCAAGGATTTTGAAGAACTCTTTCAGGCCTGGGTAAAACAGATGGAATGGTTGATGAATATTTTAGTACGCACAATCAATTTAGGCAGAGTAAAGGATCCCGAATTCTTCGGACGTCCTTTCCTCTCAGCTATCTCACAAAGGTCTGTTGAAAGCGGTCTCGATATAATAAATCCTGAGGGAGAGAGAGGAAATGCATGGGTAACCTTCTTCACATGGGTCGAAAATATAGATAGCCTTGCTGCAGTAAAGAAACTTGTATTTGAAGAGAAAAAATATACTATGGATGAGCTTTTAACTGCGCTAGAGGCCAATTGGGATGGATATGAAGAAATGCGTCTTGATTTTGTTAAAAATGCACCTAAATGGGGCAATGATGATGACTATGTTGATGAAATTATGGTGCGTTGTCTAAATGAAGTGGCCCGTCATTCCAAAGAAATAAAGTGTCCATCAGGAAATC
>JAMOOT010000214.1 GCA_027065215.1 Candidatus Omnitrophota bacterium
TGACTCATCAAAGATATAAAGACATCCCTACCAAATTGGGAATACAACCAATTTATCCACTCAATAGACCCCCCTGCCATGTTGGGCAGAACGAGGTGCCTGATTATCACTCCTTCTCTAACCGTGCCATCAGGATAAAAAAACGTCTTTGGCCTCTGCCGAAACATCTCGCGTACAGCTTCCTTGGCCACATCAGGATACTCTGGTGCACTGGCCAATCGACGAGCCCAAAATGAATGAAAAAACTTCAGATCAGGTAAATAGACATCCACAATCCCTGACAGGCGTTCAAGGATGTCCTTTCTAACATAAGAAGACGTATTATAAACCAAGGGAATCCTCAGACCATCTTTTACCGCAATATCCAATGCCAAGAGGATATGAGGGAGGTAGTGTTCTGGCGTAACCAGGTTTATATTGTGCACCCCCATTGACTGGAGTTTCAACATAGCATTAGCTAAATCCTCAATAGAATAAACCACCCCTTCCCTCTCTTGAGAAAATGGATAGTTCTGGCAAAACACACAACGCAATGGACAGTGAGAGAAAAATATTGTCCCTGATCCCCGCCTTCCGCTTATAGGTGGCTCCTCTCCCATATGCCGCATATACCCAGATATCACAAGTTGCGCATCGGCTCCACAGACCCCTCTCTCCCCTGCCAACCTGTTAGCACCACATCGGCGAGGGCAAAGAGAACATGACCTCATTGAATCAAACAATTCCTGCCCTAATTTACGCAACCTACCACTTGAAGCAACCTCAACATACTCGGGTAATCTCTTCTCCATCAAACACCATTCCTATAATTCATGACGTTCTAATTTCTTAAACAATTCTGACGCTTTAATTACCTTGGCATTCTCTCTTAAATAGGTCTCCATATCTATCAACGCCCGCAAGGTATTCTCTCTATCATGGCCTATTAGCACAGCATATCCCTTCTTTTTCGCTAACCTAACCGCCCTTTTTATCTGCTCCTTTATATAATCTAAATTTGATTGATTATCGATAAAAACATCTCTGGCCAAATAAGGCAAACCAAGTCCTCTACATACCTTTCTCACTACTGTTTTGGGAGTAGAAACACTATCTAAAAAGAAAAGCCCTTTCTTTTTTAGATAGCCTATCACTACTTTCATCACTCGCAAGTCAGAGGTAGCCCGAGACCCCATATGATTATTCACCCCCACTGCATATGGAACAGATTCAATGGCCTCATCTAATATCTTCCGTATTTCCTCCTCCGTTATGTCCACTGTAATGGTATTATCTTCCCAATTTTTACGGGCAAGATTCTCTGGTTCCATAGGCAAGTGTATCATTACCTCTTTACCTGTCTTCTTTGCAAGGCGGGAGGCTTCTAAGGTATATCTGTGGTCAGGGAATACTGATACATCTATGGGAAGAGACAACGCCTCAAGCATTGGAAAATTCTCATCAGAATATCCCCAATCATCCAAGACAATCACCAAATATGGGCGGTGATCTTCTTTTTTCTTTTTATAAGAAAAAGCCTTAGGCCTCTCTCTTAAGACGGGCTTTCTTGCAACTCTTTGCTCGGTTTTAACTTTTGGTTTAGTTTTTGCTTTGCTCTTGCCAACAGGTAAATATCTATATTTTGATTTTACTTTTGATTTAACCTTTCTTTCCTTTGCTGAAATCACACGACCTTGTCTTTTCTCCAAACGTTTTATCTTAGAAGAAACCAGACTTGTCTGTCTCACTTGTTGGCGCAGTTGATTTCTTTCTTGCCAGAGAGAACGAATAATAAGGGTTTGAATAAAAACCACTACCAAAAGGAACCAAAGGAAGAATACCCTCCAATCAAGATTAGAATTGGTCTTCTTTCGCCGTTTACCTTTTCTGGGCATCACATTGTCCGCCCTACTGCCTGGGCTATCCGCTTGACCGAAGACATAAGATCTTCAAACATATCCGGAGTAAGGGACTGGGCACCATCTGAAAGGGCCTCTTCAGGTTTAGTATGGACCTCAATCATCAACCCATCAGCCCCTGCCGCAATAGCAGCCATAGAAACCGCCTTTACAAGATCGCGTTTACCTGTCCCATGGCTCGGATCAACGACTATCGGCAGGTGAGACAACTGCTTAACTGCCGGAACTGCACTTATATCCAGTGTATTACGCGTATATTGCTCAAAGGTCCTGATACCCCGTTCGCACAATATAACCTCAAAGTTTCCCTCCTTCAGTATATACTCTGCTGACATAAGCCATTCTTTTATAGTAGCACTAAGCCCACGCTTTAACATAACTGGTTTCCTAATCTTGCCTACCTCTCGCAATAGATTAAAGTTTTGCATATTTCGGGCACCAATCTGCAATATATCCACATACTTGGAAACTAATTCAACCTGCCTTGTCTCCATAACTTCACTAATCGTTATCAGACCTAACTCCTCCCCTATCTGTTTTAGATACTTTAACCCCTCTTCTCCCAACCCCTGAAACGAGTAAGGAGAAGTCCTTGGTTTAAACGCACCTCCTCGCAGAATAACCGCACCAGCACCTTTTACTGCCCTGGCAATCTCACGCAATCTCTCTAAACTTTCTATAGAGCAAGGGCCTGCCATAACCACAATCTTATCTCCACCTATCTCAACATCTTTTACTCGTATTACTGTAGACTCTGGTTTAAATTCCCGCGATACCAACTTATAAGGAGCCATCACTGGCATCACCTTATCGACCCCTGGACAGGCCTCTATAGGTTGCCCTAATAAAAGAGACTCGTCCCCTATTACCCCAACAATGGTACGCTCTATCCCTTTCGAAACCATCGTCTTAAGCCCAAGGCGCTCAACTCGTTCTATAACATGCTGGATTTCTGCCTCTGTAGCCCCTGTCTTCATTACAATTATCATAAATCTTCACCTCCCATTCTCTTTCAGCCACTTCTTCAGAAGCCGCAAGAACCATTTGTTCTCTTCCGGTTTTCCAATAGTAACCCGTATATACTCAGGCAATCCCCATGCCTTCATATGCCTGACAATTACACCCTGGTGTAATAACCAATCAACTAATTCCTGAGATTGAGGCCCAATATGAATAAGAACAAAATTAGTCACCGAAGGAATAAACTCCATTCCTAAACGAGACAATTCTCTCTCTAAAATCATCTTTTCCTTAGAGACAATTTTAAATATTTTCTCGTAATAGGCCTCACTATCCAATGCAGCAAGTGCTGCTTCTTGAGCTATCAAGTTAACATTAAACGGCTCGCGCACACGAGCCATCAGATCTATCAAGTCTTTTCGCCCAAAGGCATAGCCTATTCTCAACCCTGCCAAGCCATAGTACTTGGAAAACGTTCTTGCAACAAGAACCTGTCTCCCAGAATTCACCGACCTTAATATATCAGGATAATCCTCTTTTTCTCGAGCAAACTCATAATAGGCCTCGTCAAAAAACACCACTACATGCTCCGGCAAATTGTTCATAAAGCAATCCAATTCATCCTTAGTTACATATGAACCAGTGGGATTATTAGGATTGGCTATAAATATCAACTTAGTGTGGTCAGTTATAGCCGCGCGTATTGCCATTAAGTCGTACCTAAAATCTTTCATTGGAATCTCTCGTATCCGTATACCCTCTACCATAGCAGCGATCTTGTACATAAGAAATGTTGGCGTAGCAGTGAGGACCTCATCTCCCGGTCCTACTAACGACCTAACAGCAAAAAAAATCAGTTCATCGCTTCCGTTACCAAAGACCAATTGCCCGGGGTCCAATCCAAGCATATTAGACAATCGTTCTCTTAAATAAAAAACGCTACCTTCCGGATAACGATTCACACGCTTTGCCGCATGAGATATTGCTTTCACAACCTTAGGAGCGGGAGGAAACGGATTTTCATTGGAGGCCAATTTGCTAACCTTTTTTAGACCTAATTCTCTCTGAAGTTCTTCAACAGGCTTACCCGGCTTATAAGTAGGTACTTTTAAAAGATATGTCCTCATTCTATCCTCCTCAACCCAAAACAAAAAACCCGCGCCCAGAGGGATTCGAACCCCCAACACCCAGCTCCGTAGGCTGGTGCTCTATCCAATTGAGCTATGGGCGCAGTCAATTACCATTTAAATGAGAGATATTTTATCCCTATGCAGGGACAATATCAACCATCACAAACTATTTAACCAATCCATAAGAACGAAGAACCTTTCTCAACTTATCTAAATTCTCCTTCCCCATTTCACATAACGGAAGACGCAACTCTGGAGATATCATACCCATAAGCCCCATTGCAGTCTTGACTGGGATAGGGTTGGTCTCTATGAACATTGCTTTTACTAATGGAAGAAGATCAAGATAAATATCTCTTGCCCTCTCTATCTCTCGATTATTCCAAGCATTGATAAGTTGAACCACTTTCTCTGGGACAATATTTGCTACCACCGATATAACTCCTTCTCCTCCAACCGAAAGTACAGGGAGAGTAAGGGCATCATCGCCAGACAACAGTGTTAATTTATCTTTACATACTCGCTTTATTTCTGCCATTTGACTTAGATTTCCACTGGCCTCCTTTATCGCAACAATATTCTTGATCTCAGACAAACGCTGGATTGTCTCTACACTCATATTTACTCCAGTACGAGAAGGGATATTGTAAAGGATAATCGGAATATCTACCTCTTCTGCAATGGTCTTGAAATGCCTATACAATCCTTCCTGAGTAGGTTTGTTATAGTAAGGGCAGACCTGAAGAGAACCATCTGCCCCAGCCTTTTTGGCGTGCTTAGTCAATTCAATAGCCTCTTTGGTATTATTCGCCCCAGTACCAGCAATTACTGGAATCCTACCAGCCGCAGCACTAACCACCGCCTCAATCACATCGGCATGCTCTTCCATTGAGAGCGTCGCTGATTCACCTGTTGTGCCACAGGGTAAAATGGCATGTGTCCCAGCTTTCACATGAAAATCTACTAATTTCTGTAAGGCCTTATAATCGACCCTTCTTTTCTTAAAAGGCGTAACCAAAGCAACGATAGATCCCCTAAACATAAACTCCTCCTTCCGCTACATAACCTGATCAATCTATAACTGGAAATATTTTAAGGTATAAATAATAGATTAACAAGAGATAAGGAGAAAGCATTTGAGAATAAGGGCAGAAAATATTGCATTGCGAAAAACAAGAATTGAATATGGGAGGAAGTTTTAAACGCATTTTACTCTATCTTCTCATCTATACAGGTTATTTATTCTCCCTTTAACTTTACCTTGGGGTTACATATAGGCACTGGTAATCCCTTATTTTTGATATCACCTAATTGATAATCCTTTTCACTAAAATAACAGGGCATACTAAGAAGTATGCCCTACTTGTTGTTTTCAACTATACTATTGACATCAGTACACCACAATATGATTCAAATCGATTCCACCATGTTTGTTTATGACTTCTGGCCTTTGCAGGTTAGCATCTGGATTATTCTTTATTGTTCTTGAAAGTAAATCAGACAATTTTCGGTTATCTGTCATCTCTCCCACTTTGCTCATTTCTAAGATTATTCCCATCCTTTCCCCAAAGGTTTTATCTTTTCCTGCCTTTATATGAACTAAATTTGCCTCCTTAATCAACTGTGCCAGTAATATTGCTTTCTCTTGGAATCCTTCTTTTTCCCATAGTTTCGCAAACTCGTCTGCAAATTTAGTCATTTTGTCTTTATCTGATAAAATCTTACTAATTTCACCTATGACATCGTCCTTCAATATTTCCATTTTCTTAAGAACTTTATCCCGAAAAAGACGTTCTTCCCTGTCCCGCCTAATTCTATCACGTACCTTGTTCATTCCCCCCATAATACCAACCACACCAACCGCAGCCAATAACCAACCAAATATATCATTACTCTGGCCAAGTGTCTGAGAAATTGTTGCAAGGGATATATTCGGAATAAATAAAACAGGGATTATTGCCAGCATAACCAACGGGAACAACTTCTTCCCATAAGCAATATATTCTCTTTCTCTTGCTAATGCAGAATGAATGCTTTGATCCATAATGTCATACAACTCTTTCCGCTTCCTTTCCATAACACCATCACGACCAAAATGCTCCTTCAACAAATCTATCGTTCTAACAACAATTGCATTATTTGCAAAATCTCGATCCCCATAAACGCTTGCCAAATCATCCTCTGAACGCAGGGAATAATCAAAATAGTTTTGGCCTACAACATGCGTAATATATTTCATCGCCGCAACTTTCTTTGCCCTATCTTTTATAGCAACCTCATCCAAAAATGCACTCCAAAATTTACCCCACATCTCCTCAATGGAAAATTGCAAATTTTCTTTCTCAGATGAACTTTTTCCAGGCTTTAAATACTCTTGTTCTAAATTAGATATCTTATGTAATATTTGTGACAAAAGATCTCCATATAACTTTGCTTCCTTAGGCACAATCTTTCTTTTTGAAATAAGATACGCTCTCACTGTCCCTGCCATAACTCCAGCAATTATCACCCAATTAAGAAAACTAAATACATAAAGAAATGTGTCCTTACCAACATAAACAAGTCCTAATAAGAACAAAGAGAGAATACCTAAGATAGCCATAGTTACTAACAACTCCTGATTCGTCATCCCTCTTTCGTTTTTCTTTGCCAAAGAAATATTGCTATCTTGCCCTCCTTTCTCAAATAAAACATCCCTTTCCTTTTGCGCTCGCTCTAATCTAATAAGACCCACAATAGATATAAAACCAAATACTCCCCCTAAAAGACTTATTAATGTCGCATAAAATCGGCCTTCTGTTTCATTTAATCCCGTGTAAAGCAAAATCCCAGCAAGCGCCAAACCCAAACCTAAATTCAAAAGCGATTTAAATAGCAAAAATTCTATAGTACGTTCCTCTTCAAGGGTATTCTTTTCAATGGATTTATCCATAATTCCATCTCTCTTATTCAGTTGCCTCTGTTTTGGTTCAAATGAGCCATCAACAAACCCTATCTTTGCCTTATCTACATTATTCGGATTATTTTTAAGCACCTTCTCTACATCACCAGACATAACAGAAGGATTTATCCCTACTCCACTAAATCCCCCAGAATATACCTTCGCTATATTTTCATTTCTCAGCCCCTCTGCATATAAAGCAGTAAACCTGCACAAATAATCCCTTACATTCACCTTTACCCCAGAAAACCTCGGCAGGGCATAGGAATCTACCGTCTTATCTATCTCCTCCACCCTACCCAAAAACTTTTCCTTATATTCCTTTGCCAAGATAAGACTCCTATAGGCAGCCCTTAATTTCTTAAACTCTTTTCCTCGATTTATCCTATCTACTAAATACGGACATATCTTTTTAGTAAGATATCTCTGGACTTTTTCATCAGAACACTCTACTTTTACCCTAAGCCTTGCCTCTTTGATATATACACCAGTTCCATCTTCTATTACCTTTATCCTGTCTGGTTCAATCCAAAACCTTACCTTAGATATGTCTCCACCTCTATCTTGTAACATCTCCATCAAAGCATCATCCCCTGACATCTTCTCCATTGCGAGTTCCTTCATCTTCAAATCTGATTCAAGTAGTACCTTACCAAGGTACGTATGGTTTAGCCCTATTCCACTGGCATATTCTGGATCAATAAAGATATTAAGGTTTACCCACCAATCCCTTTGAGGAATTGCTATAGCGGAGAAGAAATTTTCTAAAATCTTCTTGAATTCAAATGAGTTTTTGTCTATCTGGATACTTTTCTCAACGTTTGGACTATCAGAGGAATAGAAGAATTCAATATTTCCGGAAGAAGATATACGAAACCCATTAAGGAAGATAGAAAGATTATCCGTCCTTCTCCCAGAAGATAAATTCATCACACCATAAGAAGGCATAGCGTAACTGATTTGCCCCAAAAGAAAAGTCAGAGATAAAAACAAACTCACCAGTTTCTGGGACATCCTTTCACCTCCTTTTTTTAATTCATTTAAAATTTTCACAATTAAAGTTAATTCATAGTTATAATGGATAATTCTACCTTTCTATTCGTTATTTATCAAACATTTTATTCTTTTTTTAAAAATTTTGCACAGCCATCCTCTCATTAGAATACAAACCGATTTGGAAATTTAGTGTAGCCCCATCTAAAAACGCAATCCTTGACAGTGCTGTGTATTAGGGCTTTTCACACAAAAACTTACTCCTTTCAATCGCCAATAATATCTCTTAGTAAGGAGCGTCCCATTACGATATAATCGGCGCCAAGTCCCTTAGCGATTTGTGGTGTGGCCACCCTAACTTGATCATCTTTAGAATCACCCTCTTTTCTTATACCCGGACAGACAGTAAGGAAATCCTCACCTGCCCTATCTTTTATCGCTTTAACTTCCCAAACCGAACACACAACTCCATCTAACCCATAACTCCTTGCCAAATCTACAAGGGAAAGGATATCTCTTGTATTCGCCATCTCGCTTGTCAGATAGGTTACCCCAACAATTAATGGACGGGTCTTATTTTTTCCCTGCCATTCCAAAACAGATCGAGACACCCACTCCAATGCCTTTTCACCTGCCCGAAGATGGAGATTGAACATATCCACTCCAAGTTCACAACATCGAATTGCAGCCCGTGCCATAGTATTGGGGATATCGAAAAACTTCAAGTCAAGAAAGACTTTCTTTCCCATCTGCTTCAGAAATC
>JAMOOT010000215.1 GCA_027065215.1 Candidatus Omnitrophota bacterium
GCTTCTTCTGCCTGACGTAATAGATGTCAATCATTTCACCAATCTCTTCAACCTGCCTCAACTCCTCCAATTTTCCCCTCTCGCGAAGGTAGTACTCAAGCTCAAAGTTCCTATCAAAGTAGTCCTCAATGGCCCTCTTGCCCTTTCCAGTTATTATAAGAACATCATCAATGCCCGCCCTGATGGCCTCCTCGACAACGTAATGAATCACGGGTTTGTTGAGAACGGGAAGCATTTCTTTTGGCATTGATTTGGTTATTGGCAATAACCTGGTTCCCAAACCGGCGGCGGGGATTACGGCTTTTTGAATTTTTGTTTTTGTATGTTCCATAAGATTCACCCCTTGCTTGATACTTGTGATATCAAAAATGTTTTATAACTATCTATCTCCGATACTCTGGCGAGGATTATGAGGGTTATAGCCTCCCCCGCGTATAGCAATAAGCTGATGAATCCATACAACTATCTCCTCTATACTCACGTCTCGAAGTTTGGAGTTAAAGTAGAGGACTTCTCAATATCTCGGATTTTGCTAAGTCGCTGGGATATCTGGCATCTTCACTGGCCCGAGGGTTATTTAAACAATCCCTCCCTTTTAAAGGCGGGTTTATTTACAGGAGGCCTGCTAAATCTTCTATACCTTGCCAAGAAGCGCGGAATTAAAATAGTTTGGACAGTTCATAACTTGCGTTCTCATGAACGCTATCATGAGCGTCTCGAAAACATATTCTGGAAACACTTCACAGATCTCGTTGATGGATATATTGTCCTGAGTGAGACTGGACGTGGGGAACTCTTGAAGTACTATCCTCATTTAGAAAACATTCCAGGTTTTGTTATTCCCCATGGACACTATAAGGATATATACCCCAATGAAATCCCTCGGGAGAAGTCTAGAAGATTTCTGGGTTTACCTTCTAATGCTGTCGTAATATCTTTTATTGGACAAATTCGAGCTTATAAAAACGTTCCACACTTAATGGATGTTTTTATGAGGCTCAAGGATAACAATGTCTACCTCGTCATAGCAGGTAAACCAAAGAGCCCTAAACTTCGTAGTGTTATAATTCATAAGGCAAAATTTTGCCAAAGAATTAAACCATATTTGGAATTTATACCCCCTGAGAAAATTCAAATTTTCTTGAATTCTGCGGATTTAGTTGTTTTACCTTATTCAGAGATTTTTCACTCCGGAACAGCACTGTTGGCGTTATCATTCAACAGGCCAGTTTTGGTGCCCAATCGTGGGGCCATGTATGAACTTCAGAAAGCTGTTGGCAGGAAATGGGTAATGGTTTATGAACCTGAATTAACACCAGATATTCTAGAAAATGCTATAGATTGGGCGCTCAAAACTACTCGTCCAAAGGAGGCTCCTTTATCCAAGTTTGAGTGGGAAAATATAGCAAGAGAGACTGTAAACGCATACCGTGTAATACTTCAAAAATGACTTTCACCAGCACACCCCCTCGTAGACTTTTGCAGTTCTCTCAGCGGCCCTGACACGTCTACCGTCAATGACAATCTTGCCAGAATAATCAAGCTCTTCGAATTCCAGCCATTCGGTAACTATGAGGATAACATCAGTGGCTTTGAGAACTTCCCCAGCGGA
>JAMOOT010000216.1 GCA_027065215.1 Candidatus Omnitrophota bacterium
AAGAAAAAAGGCCTGATTGTCTTGGATATCGTGATAAAATTTCTCTGATAAAGAGGAGGTGAAGGGATGAGAAGATTGGGATTACTTTTGTTGGGTTGTTTAGTGATAATAAGTGGTTGCACTGGTGCGCAAAAGGGCGCATCTGGTGGGGCATTGTTGGGTGCTGGTATCGGTGCGATTGTCGGCCATCAATCAGGAGAGACAGGTAAAGGTGCCCTCATCGGTGCAACGGTAGGTGGGCTGGCAGGTGCACTCGTGGGCGATCAGGTAATACCTGATGATGAGGAGACTACCCAGACTGCGGTAAATCAGTCTGAGCAGGTAAGTGAGCCAGAACCAGAGGTGGTTACACAGAGGAAGGTGAAGTTCTGTCCAGTGTGTGGTCGTCTTTATCCTGCAGATATGGAGTATTGCCCCAAGGACGGTGCAAAACTTCGCTGGAAGGAGGAGTAGGTTGTGGCTCTAAATTGTTTAGGTGCGGTCTTGTTAGGATATGTTTTGGGATCTATCCCGTTTGGGTATCTTGTTGTTCGCTGGCGATTGGGAAGGGATATACGGGAGATGGGTAGTGGAAATATCGGGGCTACCAATGTTTCCCGCATACTGGGAAAGGTGTGGGGTAGGACTGTGCTTGTCCTTGATATAGCAAAGGGCCTGTTTTCAGTAGTTGGGGCAGGGGTTATCTGGGGGAAGATACCAGTGGTCTTGGCCTTGGCTGGATTGGGCGGTATCTTAGGCCATATCTTCCCGCTTTATATAGGGTTTAAGGGAGGGAAGGGAGTGGCCACCGGGATTGGGGTTATCCTTGGCTTGGGCCTGTTCTATCCGATGGTGATTTTTATCTTGGGAGGGGGGCTGTTAGGTTGGTTTGTCTTATATCGGATTACTGGTTACGTCTCGGTTGGTTCGATTGTGTTTGCCTTGATTGTCCTTATTGGGGCATGGATAGTAAAGATAGATGTTGTCTTTAGGATATTCCTATCTTGTCTGGCGGTTCTTGTGATTTATCGGCATAGGGAGAATATAGCGAGGCTTATGAAGGGGGCAGAGCATCGCACAGAATTGTAAGATAAAAGATGGGGTCTTGTGATGCGATTACTGATGATAGATAACTATGACTCGTTTACTTACAACATCGTCCAATACATTGGCGAGTTAGGTTATAAGACCCGCGTTGTCCGTTCAAAAGAAGTTGGAATAGATTTCGTTAAGAGGTATCGTCCGGATAGGATTATCATCTCTCCCGGTCCGGGGTGGCCGGAGTCGGCTGGAATCTCTATTGAGGTGGTGCGGGAGTTTTTTGATCGGGTGCCTATCCTTGGGGTGTGTTTGGGGCATCAATGTATTGCGGTTGCCTTTGGAGGGAAGATAGTGCATGCGAAACGACTTATGCACGGAAAAGTGTCAGCAATCTACCACAAGCGGGATCCTTTATTTGCGCGTATTCCTCAAGGTTTTCTCGCTACGCGGTATCATTCGCTGGTTGTAGATGGAAAATCCCTTCCCAAGGTCTTGAAGGTTATTGCTGAGACTGAAGACGGAGAGATTATGGCGATTCGGCACCGCAAGTTTCCTGTGTGGGGAGTACAGTTTCATCCCGAATCTATCCTT
>JAMOOT010000217.1 GCA_027065215.1 Candidatus Omnitrophota bacterium
CTTATGATAAAAATAATAATGGTGAAGATGCCTTTGTGAGCAAGTTAAATAGTGATTTAACTCAGCTTCTTGCCTCTACCTTTCTGGGAGGAAATAGTGATGATGAAGCCCGTGCCCTTGCCCTTGATAGAAAGGGTAATATATATGTGGCAGGTTGGACATCTTCTAATGATTTTCCCACCACGGCGGGGACCTATAACAATAACGGTGAGGGCTTTAAGGGGAACAGGGATACCTTTGTGAGTAAATTAAATAGTGATTTAACTGATCTTGTTGCTTCCACCTTTCTAGGAGGCGGTGCTATGGATAGAGCCCATGCCCTTGCCCTTGATAGTGATGGCAATGTATATGTGGCGGGAGAGACTCTTTCTGATGATTTTCCCACCACGGCTGGGGCCTATAATAATAACTTACAAGGTCCTATTGATGCCTTTGTGAGTAAATTAAATAGTGATTTAACTCAGCTTCTTGCTTCTACCTATCTGGGAGGCAATGACACGGATAGAGCCTGTGCCCTTGTCCTTGATGGAGCAGGTAGTGTATATGTGACAGGAGAGACGTGGGGCGGCAATTTTCCCACCACGGCTGGGGCCTATAATAATGGCGGTTACGGCTTCGGAGGTTCAATGGATGCCTTTGTGAGTAAATTAAGTAATAACTTAACCCAGCTTCTTGCTTCCACCTTTCTAGGAGGCAGGGATATGGATGGAGCCTATGCCATTACTCTTGACAGGACGACGGGTAATGTATATGTGGCGGGAGGCACATCTTCTACTAATTTTCCCACCACGGCCGGGGCCTATAATAACGGCGGTACTGGTTATGGGGGAGATGGGGATGTTTTTGTAAGTGAGTTAAGTAAAGATTTAACCCGGCTTATTATTTCTACCTATTTAGGAGGAAAAAATGATGATATAACTAATGCCCTTGCCCTTGATGGTGATGGTAATGTATATGTAGCAGGAGATACAGCCTCTTCTGATTTCCCAGTCACGGAGGGAGCCTATGATAATGAGGGGGATGGTTTAGGGGGATATAATAGGGATGTCTTTGTGAGCAAGTTTGATAATTTAAGTTTAAATAACCAGTCTCCGGTGATTAACGATGTTACGGCCAATCCTAGGACAGGCGATGCACCGCTTACGGTTAACTTTACTTGCGATGCCACTGATCCAGATGGCACTGTAGTTAGCTACAAATGGGACTTTGATGGCGATGGACAGACTGATCAAACGACCACTACCAACACTACTACCCATACCTACAATACCTCTGGCACCTATCATGCAAAGGTAACCGTGGAAGATAATGATGGGGCGGAGACCACCTCTAATCCCATAACTATTAGAGTTACCACTTCTGTTCAGAATAAGTCTCCAAGCATTACCTCTTTCACTGCCGATCCAGCTTCAGGCGATGCTCCACTTACAGTTACCTTTAGCTGCCGTGCCACTGATCCAGATGGAAGGATTGTGAGATATACCATAGACTTTGGCGAAGGAGAAAGGCAAATAAGCTCTTCTGGTACTTTTACCTACACCTATTATAAGGCCGGTGAATACACTGTTACTTGTTGGGCAGAGGATAATAATGGGGCTCAAGTATCAAGAA
>JAMOOT010000218.1 GCA_027065215.1 Candidatus Omnitrophota bacterium
ACTGTATCACCAACGCCCCAACTCTGTGGCTTTCTTCTACTATATCTGTTAAATCAAACACCTGCCCCAGAAAATCCGGCATCTGAACCACAACTGCCGAAACATCATCGGATAAGGCCTCTGGAATCTCGGACCTATCTACAAACACCAGATCTATCTCCAGATTCGCGGTGTAAGTGGAAAGCATCTGTCTATATATGGGATTCAGGAGATTATCTATCAAAATCCTTCGGCGGGAATTTATCCTTATTGCCATCATCACCCCCTCAAAGATCGCTGAACCTCCATCGTAAAGCGAGGCATTGGTAACCTCCATCGCAGTCAGACGGCAAATCATACTTTGATACTCGTATATCGCTTGAAGGGTTCCCTGACTTGCCTCTGGCTGATAGGGTGTATAGGCAGTATAAAACTCTGATCTATATACTATGTGAGGAAGGGCAGAGGGTATGTAGTGATCGTAAAAACCTCCCCCTAAGAGGTGATAAAACTTTTTGTTTCGGAAAAAAATATCTTCCAATCTCTTAACCACATTCCTTTCGCTGAAACCGGGAAAAGGAGTAATTTCAGACCTAAAACGAAGGGGAACCACCTTCCAGTAGAATTCCTCCAAAGAATTTGCACCTAATTCTTTCAATATAGACCTAATATCTGTGTTCGTTGATGGAACAAAATTAGAGCGAGTTGACATATTCCTGATAATCCTTCGGGCTTAAAAGAGAATTCACCTCATCCGGATCGCTCAATTTCACCTTAAAAAACCATCCCTCATCGTACGGGCTTTGATTTACCAATTCAGGGGAAGAAGATAAAGCGGAATTCACCTCTACTATCTTGCCAGAGACCGGGCTGTAAACATCGCTTGCTGCCTTTACAGACTCCACCACCGCAGTGGCCTCACCTGCTTTTACCTCCCGACCTATCTGGGGAAGATCCACAAAGACAACATCACCTAAGGAATCTTGGGCATAATCTGTAATGCCCACAACCGCTATATCACCTTCTACCCTGACCCACTCATGCTCCTTGGAGTAATACAATCCATCTCTTACTTCCATAGCACCCCTCCTAAAAGAATTCCGTATCAAAACCGCATTCTAACCGTCCCTTCCCGATAGAATGGATAAGAAAACACCTCAGCGGTAATCCTACCCCTATCCCCTTCTACTTCCACCCTATCACCCAGTTTGGTTTCGCTTTTCACATAAGCGAGGCCTATTGCCCGATCCAGAGACGGACTATAAGTCCCTGATGTTACCCACCCTATCTCATCTCCAGAAGAAGATAACACCCTATCTCCCTGTCTAAATGGCCTCCTACTCTCTCCTTTAAGGCCAACCAAGTGATAGGCAACATCGCCATTCTTTTTTTCCAACAACGCCTCCTTACCAACAAAATCCTTATCCCAATCCACAAACCTTTCCAGATTAGCTTCTATTGGCGTGGTATCCTCGTCTATATCGTGGCCATACAAAGGATACCCTACCTCCAACCTCAGTGTATCCCTTGCTCCCAATCCTGCTGGTTTGACCAGATCAAACTCCAGTAATCTATTCCAGAGATAAGGGCCTTTTTCCCAATCTATGTAGAA
>JAMOOT010000219.1 GCA_027065215.1 Candidatus Omnitrophota bacterium
TAAAGAAAAGGCCTTGTTAAGAGTTGCGCACAGTTATTACCGAATGGGGCAATACGAACCGGCAATCAATAAATATAAAGCCTTTCTGGAGGAGTTCTATTTTTCTAAATATATCGATGAGGCCAGGTATTATTTGGCTATGTCGTTGTTAAGCCTGAATCGTTACCTTGATGCGGAGAAAGAGTTTTGGACCTTGGTTCGAGAAGGTAAGGATGCCAATTATAGGCCGTTGGCACTATACCAATTGGTAAAGTATTATTTCTCTAACAACCAATGGGCAAAGGTCCAAGAAGTTGCCCCTTTATTTATAAAGGAATATCCCAAGAATGATAAGTTATCGGAAGTCCTGTTTATGTATGCTGATGCATTGATATCCGCAGGGCAGATAGATAAGGCAATCGAAGCGTATGAGGCCTCAGAGAAGAATCTTTCGGAGACCTTATTGCCAAACCTCTATATCCGTAAGGGAGAAGCCTATGAGAAAAAACAAGATATTGCATCGGCTATAAAGGTATATTTAGAGATGGCCAGAAGATTTAAATACAACGAACTTTCAGCGGATGCCCTGTATAGAGCAGCGAGGCTACTGAAGGATGAGGGAAAGTTGAATGAGGCGGTAAACGCCCTTTATGAATTAAAGGAAAGATTTTACAAATGGGATAAACTGCCGGAAGCATTATTCCTTCTGTCACAAGTCTTGGCGCAAAAAGGGGAGTTTCGCGATGCAGAGAAGTGGCTTAGGCAGATTTTGAAGAAGTTTCCAAATTATCCAAAGAAGGATAAGGTCTATTGGTATATTGCCCGTATGTTGGAACTTCAAGGTCGTTACAAAGATGCTGTTAGGGTTTATGACAAGTTATTACGCATAACGGCAAAAGAAAATAAAGGCATTAGATTAAAAATATACTTGGCAAAGGCCGATGCCCTTATGCGCTCTAAACAATATCACAAGGCGATAGGGGTCTTTGCCTCTGTTTTGACTGAGTTCAAAAAGTATTCTAAGTTGGATAGAGGGAAGATATTATATAGATTGAGCATTGCCTATTTTTATAACGGTGATTATGCCAAGGCAATAGAGAGTTTCAAAGATGCAATCAAGAACTCTCCTATAAGCCCGTGGCGATTTAAGTGCCGGTATATGCTTGGTCGGACGTATGAAGAGTCCGGGCAAATACAAGAGGCAATAGACCAATATAGTCGGATAGCAAATAACCGTTTCTTGGGCGATAGAAAATTAAAATCATTATCATGGGAGGCCCTGGGGAGGATATATCTGCGATTGGAGAAATATGATGAGGCGTTTTCTGCGCTAAAGAATGCCAGAGAATTAGCAACTGATTGGTGGCGGTTAACTGAGTTATTGCGACTGCAAGCCGATGCGCTTTTGGGGAAAAAGGATTTTGGTTCAGCGCTAAAGTTATATGTCAAGTACCTGACCCGAATTCTATCTGCCTATGATGCTGAACTAAAAGATGACAATGGTAAATTTTCGTTAGTGATAAACCGAAAGAGCCCAGAAGCCTTTGATAAAATAATGGAGGCACTTACCAGAATAGGAGATATAAATTATCGGGCAGGAAAGTATGGGAAGGCATTGCGCGTTTATAAAAAGGTAAAGGGATTATATGAGGAGCGAGATTTGAAGCCTACAGATTGGGTTTTATACCAAATAGGGATGTGTTACAAGATGTTGGAAGAGTGGCCCAAGGCCGTTGCGTTTTTTGATAGGGTTATTGAGGAATATCCCGATAGTATTTGGGCTCGAGAAGCGCATTGGCAAAAGAACCAGATGCAGATAATGGAGAAACTAAATCAGGCAGAAGAGGTGTTAAAGGCAGTGGAGAAATGAGAAAAGAGGTCCTTGCCTTAAAGAATTTTTTGTCTCAGCAGAAGATGTTGTATCAAAAGATGTTTGAGATATCCCTATCCCAGAAGGAAGGGAAGGTCGATGTCGAGTTCTTATTCGCTACGTTGAGAGAAAAGCAGAGGTTGGTCTTGGAAATAGAGCAATTAGATGAAAAGATGATAGGACTTAAGGAATGGTGGAAGGTTAATAAGACCACTTTACCAGAAGAAGATCGTATAGAAATAACAAGACTTTTCTCTGAGATAGAAGAGATACTGCAAGAATTGTTAAAATTGGAAGGGATTATTGCTGAGAAGGTCAAAGGGAATCAAAAGGAGTTAGAAAGAGAGTTGGGCAAGGTAAGTGCAGGCAAGAGAGCGGTAAAGGCCTATTATGGTAAGAAAGGGTCACGAGAGTCACGATTCGTCGATCGTAGGCAGTAAAGAGGATCTTGCCAAGGCGTTTGAGGCGTTTTCTCGCAGTAGCGCGGAATTGGTAGAGTATTTTGGTGTATTGCAACGTAGGATCGCTGATCTTACTGCGCAATTGGAGAGGTCCAAACGTTTGGCGGCTATTGGTGAGATGTCTGCCACGTTGGCTCATGAGATCCGAAACCCTTTGTCTGGCATTTCTCTTTCTGTATCTATATTGAAGCGTAGATTGAAGGGGGAAACAGAGAGAGATCTTATTCGCAACATCGAGATGGGGATAGAGCGAATGGAGGGGATAATAAGGGATATCTTGAACTTCTCTCAGGACCTTGTGGTGAGGAAAGACAAGATTGATTGGTGTGTGTTGGCAAATAAGGTTATTTCCCAGATGAGGCATCGTTTGGGAGGAAGTAATGTCCGAGTAGAGATAGAGGGAGAGGGGAGTCTGGTGGCAGATTTCTGTCTTATAGAACGGGTGTTGGTTAATCTAATAGATAACTCTTTTGATGCCTTAGATGGAAAGGGAATGATTTTTTTGATTGGGCAAGAGGATGAAGCAGGTTTTTCTATATTAGTACGGGATAATGGGCCGGGATTTTCTCAGGAAGTATTGAATAAGGCTGTGGAGCCGTTTTTTACAACAAAGACAAAAGGTACTGGTTTGGGATTGGCTATTGTTTCGAGGATCATAGAAGCGCATTCGGGCAGGATGTCCTTATCCAATTGGGAGCAAGGAGCGGAGGTTAAGTTATGGCTACCATCTTAATTGTTGATGACGATGAATTAGTCTTGGAATCTTTGAAAATGGTTTTAAAGGAAGCAGGATATAAGGTGAAGGCTATTTCTGTGCCAGAGAAGGCCTTGTCTGTATTTGATAAATATTCGATAGATTTGGTCATTACTGATCTGAAAATGCCAAACATTTCAGGGATAGAACTCTTGAAGGAGATAAAACAAAAGGCTCCGGATTGTCCAGTAATAATGATGACCGCTTATGCTACAGTTGAGACAGCAGTGGAGGCAATGAAACAGGGGGCGGTTGATTACATAATGAAGCCATTCTCTGCTGATGAGTTGGAACTAATAGTAAAACGGGCGATAAAAGAGAAGGAAATAAAAGAAGAAAATGTCAGATTGAAGGAGATAGTAAAAAGTGTAACAAAAAGTGGAGATGACCTCTTTGTTGGAGAACACCCCAAGATAAAGGAGTTGAAATGTCTGATTGAAAAGATAGCCTTGACAGATGCAACGGTATTGATAATGGGAGAGAGTGGAACGGGCAAGGAATTAGTTGCTAAGATGATACATTCTTTAAGTTCTCGTCAGAACGGACCTTATATAAGGATGAACTGTGCAGCGATTCCAGAAGGCCTGATAGAGAGTGAACTCTTCGGCTTTGAACGAGGCGCGTTTACAGGCGCAGTGCAGCCTCGTAGAGGAAAGTTTGAATTGGCTAATGGTGGGACTATTTTATTAGATGAGATTGGAGAGATGCCGATAAATTTGCAGGCAAAACTTCTACGGGTCCTTCAAGAGAAAGAAATCGATAGGCTCGGAGGGAGGACGATTCCTATAAATGTTAGAGTGATTGCTACTACCAATAGGGATTTGGCTAAGGAGGTAAAAGAGGGGCATTTTAGAGAAGATCTGTTCTACAGACTCAGTGTATTTCCAATCTATATCCCACCATTAAGGGATCGACGGGATGATATTCCCTTATTGGTCCGGCATTTTCTTTCTATTTATTCTCGGAAGATAGGTAAAGAGATCGAAGGAGTGGAGAAAAAGGCAATGCAGATGTTGTTAAACTACGATTGGCCGGGAAATGTGAGGGAATTAGAAAATTGTATATATAGGGCAGTAATCCTTGCCAACGGCCCTACTATAAAAGAGGAAGATATATTGTTCTCTTCTGCGTTGTATCCAACAAGGTTATGAATTTGTTTTTCTCATAGTATCCAAACCCAATAAGAAATTATGGATAAGAGGACAAAGATTCTTATTTCTCGAATGGGGAACATCGGTGATATGCTCTTCATAACGCCGCTTCTTTCGGCTATAAAATCGCTTATTCCACAAAGCGATGTCTATGTCCTTCTGCCGAAATACAGTAAAGAAGTTTTGATAAACAATCCTGATGTAGATTTTTTGTTCACATTTTACACAAAAACAAAGAAGTTTAGGAATAGACTACATAATGCCCTGATCTTGAGAAGATTAAAAGGAATGCGTTTTGATTACCTATTATGTTTAGATACGGATAAAAATGTGTTCTCTTTTCTAAAGAAAATTCCCTATGTGAATCTCTGGATAGGGTTCTCTTCGCCTGCACATATTGTGAAGAACTGGGATGAAGGTATCCATGCTGCAGACAATTATTTGTCTCTTTTAGAGGATGTTTTTCCCTCTATTGAAATTGGTAGGTATCGTACGAGGTTTACATTTTCTATCCCTGAAGATCAGAAGAATAAAACCAAGGCATTTTTACTTCGGTATGGGTTATCTGAACCCATCTTAATTTGTCCCTGCACCAGTCAATTTAGGCCCTCAAGGTTATGGCCCACGAGAAATTGGATCTCCCTTATTGATCGATTGCTTAAAGAAGGAAATAATTCAATCATTATTGTTTCAAGAACTCGAAAAGAAAAACCCGTGCCAGAACTTTATAGACATTTTTGCAAGAAGATTTATTTCTGGAATAACAGAAGTCTTGTAGAAACAGCCTCTCTTATGTCCTTAGCAAAGGCAGTTGTTTGCTTAGATTCAGGTACACTCCACCTATCAACCGCTGTATCTGGTGGCAGGGTTATCTCTCTCTTTGGCCCGTCATCTCCTGTACATACTGGGCCGTACCCTAATAACGTCCCGCAATTCAGGGTTATACAAAGACTCCCTAAATGTATGGGGCCATGCAACACATTCCCGAGAGAAAAGATCCCACAAGAATGCCTTAATGCAGAATATACGCCTTGTATGGAGCAAATAGATGTGGATAGTGTGTGGAAGGCTATTTATGCCAATACTGGATAACCTTGCAAGGGGAAGAAGTGTTGTCATAATGAAAGATTATTTGATTAACCTTGATAGGTTTTATTTTATAGGTGATAGCAGTAGGTTGTGCCTTATTCTGTAAGGAGGGGGTGATGAAAGAGTTAAGAGTATTGTTCCCTGGGGGAAAACAGGTTGATGTGCAGGTGGATGGATTTTTGATAAAGACAGACCAATCACCGTCCAGTGGTGGAGCAGGTTTATTCCCAGAACCTTTTGATTACTTTTTGGCCTCATTAGCAACCTGTGCAGGTCTTTATGCACTTAATTTTTGTGATCGTCGGGGCATTTCGTCTATTGGAATGAGACTTTCTTTGCGGTGTCAATGGAACCAGGAAAAGCGATTGTATGATAGGATGGAGTTTGTTCTTTCTTTGCCAAGAGAGTTCCCTAATAAATATCGAGGGGCTATTGTAAAGGCGATGCAATTGTGTACAGTGAAGAGGCATATGGAAAGGTATTCTGAAATAGATATGTCTTTTGAGGTGGTGAGTTCTGATGCGTAAGACAATATTAATTTGTGTTTTGTTGATGGTAGGGGCGTTGATCTTATGTGGGACATTTTTTTACTATTGGCGAATATGGAATAGTAAGATGTCCAATGAGATAAGTAAGAACTTATCTTCAAATAAGAGTATATTGAGTGAAAAAAAGTTATCTCATCTTGATTATGAAGAAATTTTTAAGAACGTATTAAAAAATAGCAGCAAGGAATTATTGATAAAATCTATGGAGCGGCAAAAGGGCCGACTTAAAGCATCTAATCGTCTATGGGGCCCTTCTTTATTGGCTATAAAGTACAAGCGAGCGGATCTATTGGCCACATTGTTAGACAAAGGTTTTTTAGGTAATGGGGGAGAAATTCTTTGGCAGGAGGTAGTGGATTCCTGTGATCTTGATTGTGGGAGCGTGTTAGCAGAGAGGAAGGTTAAACCCAATGTGGAGATTATCCCTTCTCTAATACAATATTGCCCTAAAAAGGAGATGCTCTCTCTTATGCTAAAAGCAGGTTTAGATTTAAACCAAAAGGATAGTCGAGGACTATATCCGATACATTATCTGATAACCTCAGGATTATTCGACTTAGCAGATGCGGCAATCAAGAGTGGAGCAAGTTTAAATCTAAAGGAAAAAGGGGTCTCATTATTGTGTTCTGTTATAAGTGATAGAAACGTAACCATTGCAGGTGTAGATTTCCTTCTCCAGAAGGGAGCAAGATGGGATTTATGCTCAGGAGATCTTTGTTCTCTCCATTGTGCTATTGATGTGGGACGAGTAGATATAATTGGGTTTTTGTTAGATAAAGGCGTTAGTTTGTATTCTCCCCCTCCTAAGGGGCGTTCCCGATTTTACGCCTTTGAATTGGCGGCAGTGTATGGAGGAGTAAAGACATTAGACTTTTTATTGTCCAGACTCTCTCCGAAAGAGCGGCAGAGTTTGATTGCGGATCTGGGATTCTGGCAGGCACTTTGTTATCCCTCCAATTTCGATGTCTCGGATGATTTGTCATTGTTGATTAAAAAATATAGGATCAATCCCAATTCAACTGTGCGGGCAAAGTGGGGTAGAGAGATAATGGATGTGCCAATTGTTTCAATAATTGCTTTCAACGGAAATATAGAAGCACTCAAAACCATATTGGATTTAGGCGGGTATGCCCGGGTAGGAGGAGAGAATGTTAGGCCTATAAAGTTTGCTGCTCTGGGCAAAAACGTGCAGACAGTTGATGTCCTATTAGATCGAGGTGCGAATCCTTTTTATCTTGATAAGGATAAGGTGTGGAATCTTTACCACCTGATATTAAATAGTCAGGATACGCGTGATGATGTATTAGTGAAGGTGATAAAGAGGCTATCCTCATATAAGATCGACCCTAATAAACACTCAAGGGCTGGGAGGACCCCTATTATGGTTGCGTTGCTTTCAGGGCGTTCTCTTGAGGTAATAAGGGCATTGATAGAGGTCGGTGCGGATGTAAATGCTGTGGACTACACGGGATGGTCAGTACTTTTGTATGGCTTGAGATTTGCCAAGGATCCGAGAATAATTACCCTCTTACTGGTAAAAGGGGCCAATGTGCCCGAAAGCACGCCAGATGGCCGAGCGGTGTCCTCTTTATTGCATCAAAACCCTTATTTTACTAAGCATTGGTATCGACATCTTCACTCGTGGGAGAACTGGGGCCTGGTAGCAAGGGAGGCAAATGGTGAGCATAGAAGATAAGACTGTCTTAGTCCCTCAAGATAGAGAGATGATTCTTTTATTTCAAAGAAGTGAAATAACAGAGCATTTTATTTACCGAGAATTGGCAAAAGTGGCATCTGGGAAGAACCGCGAAGTTTTGCTAAAGATATCAGACGATGAACTTACGCATTATAACGTATGGAGGGAGTATACTGGAGAGGATGTTAAGCCAGATCAGAAGAAGATATTATTTTACTCCTTATTGGCTCGTTTGCTGGGTCTATCTTTTACTGCCAAACTTATGGAAAGAGGAGAAAACCTTGCAGAAAAGAGATACCGTGAACAGATAAAAAATTTTAAGGTAGCAGAATCTATTTTGCGGGATGAAATAGTCCACGAGAATTTATTATTGTCTATGATAGAAGAGAGAAGAGTTGAGTATATTGGTTCTATGGTATTAGGATTAAATGATGCTTTAGTTGAATTAAGTGGAACACTTGCAGGATTGACCTTTGCATTGCAAAACAGTCGCTTAGTGGGATTGGCTGGGGTTATAACAGGCATAGCCGCTGCCCTTTCTATGTCCTCAGCGGAGTACTTATCCCAGAGGTCAGAGGTTCGAGAGGGGAAAAATCCTTTATTGGCAGCTTTGTTTACAGGATTATCTTATATAATTACGGTGGTAATTTTGGTTTTCCCATATCTTATTTTAGAAAATTATATACTATCTCTTGTTTGGTCGATTTTTAATGGAGTGTTGGCAGTGATAGTATTTGGTGTGTTTGTCTCTGTAGTAAAGGACAAGTCCTTCAAGGAGATTACATTGGAGATGTTGGGGATAAATCTTTCAGTAATATTAATTTCCTTTTTAGTTGGTTTATTGGCCAGAAAGATATTAGGAGTAGATATAGGATAGTAGTATCTTTTGTGTTAAAATACAAGTTTATAGATTGTATGGGCCGGTAGCTCAGTTGGGAGAGCGCCACGTTCGCAACGTGGAAGTCGGGGGTTCGACTCCCCTCCGGTCCAGAGTGGAAGATGAGGTT
>JAMOOT010000220.1 GCA_027065215.1 Candidatus Omnitrophota bacterium
CTACTTCAGATATACCTTCCTCTTGGCATAACCTTAAGACTGAACGGGTACACTTTCGAACTATTTCGTAGTCGGTCTTGAAATCCATAGCCATCGTCGCAGTGTGTATCACATACTTGCACGGCAGAGAACCAGCAGTGGTGATTATGGATTCCCCCACCTCTACAGGAGCCTGTCTCTTTGCCTCATCTTCTATTATCTTCCCGCCCTTCTTCTTAATCGCCCCTGCTACTCCTCCACCCATAATCATCTGATTATTTGCAGCATTGACTATCGCCTCCACCTGCAAGGTAGTAATATCTGCCCGTACAAACTCTACTGCAGTGCCTTTAAACTCCAATCTCATGGCTTCACCTCCAGATCCGCCAATAATTTCATAACTTCCTCTGAACTGCGACAGTCCATCAACTTAGATCTAACACTCTCTCTTTTCATTATCCTCATAATGTGTCCAACTACCTCCAAGTACTCCTCCACCTTTTCCTTTGGCACTAATATAAAAAAGACAAACCTGGCCTTTTCCCCATCCATTGACCCAAAATCTATTGGCACAGCCAGACGAACAAAACAAATGACAATGTCCCTGACTCCCTCTGTACGGGCATGAGGGATAGCCACCCCTGCCTCCAAGCCACTCCCACCTTTAGCCTCCCGTTCCCATAGATCGCGTGAGACCAGAGTCCAATTCAAAATCGATGGATGATTCTTTACCTGATCCAATAAAAACTCTAACAAGGCCTCTTTTGAATCAAAGACCTTATCCAAAAAGATATATTCTGGAGATATATAATTTAGGATATTCATTTTAACATTATACCTAAATATCGGCCTCTATGCACAACTTTACACCACATCCAAATCAAAGACAAGAATGAACAAGACAACCCTATTCAAGCGAGTCAATTAAATTTTCGTCTCTATTCTCCTTGCCACACATTATAATCCAATCTCTTTGATTCCACCTATCTTTTACCCAGCAAACCATATTTTATGCACAAGGGCACTGGTAAGCAGAAAATAGGGGATAGAATATCTATGAAAATCTACCCAACCCTTTCTATCTCTCAAAAACCTTAAAGCGATCAAATTTGCCAGAGAAGATACTACCAAACCATTTCCTCCTATATTTACCCCATAACTTATTGCTA
>JAMOOT010000221.1 GCA_027065215.1 Candidatus Omnitrophota bacterium
CTCTATAGACAAAATAGGAGAGATGTCGTGTAATCCCTCTATCGGAGGGATAGGGAAAGGACAATTAGTGCGGGAAATAGACGCATTAGGGGGAGAAATGGCCCGGGCAATAGATTTCGCGGGTATTCAATTCCGAATCCTCAACCGAAGCAAAGGACCAGCAGTCTGGTCCCGTAGAGCCCAAGCAGACCGGTTTGCTTATCGAGACTACATGAAACGGATAGTAATGAGCACTAAAAAGTTATTTCTCTGGCAGGCAGAGGCAACAAGGATATTAATCAAAGAGAAACGGGCGATTGGTATAGAGGACAACTTTGGCCGAAGATTTTACTGTCAGGCGGTCATACTTGCCCCCGGAACATTCCTGCACGGACTTATCCACATTGGATTAGAACACTTTCCTTCTGGCAGACTCACCGATCCACCCAGTAATGCTTTAGCAGATAATCTAAAAGAACTGGGGTTTACAATGGGCCGATTCAAGACAGGAACCTGTCCAAGATTGGATGCCACTACTCTTGATTACTCAAAACTACAACTTCAATCCGGAGAGGAACCTCCTCCTCTCTTTTCCTTCTACACTCAACCAAGAGAGATAAAACAAATCCCTTGCTATATCACCTACACTACCGAAGAGACCCATAAGATAATCCGAGAAGGCCTAAAATATTCCCCTCTTTACACCGGAATAATCAAAGGCACTGGAGTAAGATACTGTCCATCTATTGAGGATAAGATCGTAAAATTCCCCCATCATTCTCGTCACCAAATATTTGTAGAGCCCGAAGGTCGAGACACAATCGAGGTCTATCCTAATGGGATCTCTAACTCCTTACCTTGGGAATATCAAGAAAAGATGGTCCATTCTATCCCGGGATTTGAAAATGCCCACATATTAAAACCCGGATACGGAATAGAACATGACTTTGTAGATCCGAGACAATTGTATCCCACGTTGGAGTCAAAACTCATCGAAAACTTGTATCTTGCTGGCCAAATTAATGGAACCACAGGCTATGAGGAGGCAGCAGCCCAAGGACTTATAGCGGGGATAAATGCTGCATTGAAAATAAAAGGGGAAGAGCCATTGGTTCTATCTCGCACTCAAGCCTATATTGGAGTGCTGATAGACGACTTGATAAAAAAAGGCACCAACGAACCGTATAGGATGCTTACATCTCGGGTAGAACATCGTCTGGCCCTGCGTGAGGATAATGCTGATCTTCGCCTCATGGAGATAGGATATCAGATTGGCCTAATAGAGGAAGAACGAATCGCAAAAAAGCGAGAAAAAGAGAAAAAACTCCAAAGGATCCATAAAATATTCACTGAAGTCAAGATTCCGTGGGAAGCAGTAAAAGAACCACTCATTCGACATAATCAGGAAATAAAACCGGGAAAGGCATCAATAAAGGAGATTCTTACCCGCCCGGGGATATGGATAGAAGAGATTCGTCCAGCAATTCCAATAGACTTAAGCGAGTATCCACCTGAAGTAATTCAGATATGTCAAGAAGAGATAAAGTATGCAGGGTTCATTGAACGGGCAAGACGACAAAGTGAAAGGATACACCAACTTAATCGGGTAAAGATCCCAGATGACATAGATTACAACACAATCCCTTCACTGTCCCGTGAGGCAAGAGAAAAATTGAATCAAATTCGGCCTCAAACATTAGGCCAAGCATATCAAATACCCGGCATTGGATTGGAGACTATAAATCTTTTATGGGTTATAATAAAACGAAAACACGGTCAAAAAACTAAGGAGGTGTAGATATGTTATTTATATTGGGAATAATTTCACCGCTTTTTTCTATAATCATCGGGATCCTTATCCTTATATTTCCTCAACTTCTCAATTATCTGGTAGCAATATACCTTATTTTCACTGGGATCATTGGGCTTCTTATGCGCAATGCCTTAATGTACTGATAAAGCATGGACCTATTCCCATTTGAATTAGATCCGTTTCAAAAAAAGGCCCTCGAGGCAATAGACCAAGGCAGATCGTTACTGGTCTCTGCTCCCACTGGAGCGGGAAAGACTGTTATCGCTGAATATGTCATTCATCGATGCTTAGAGAAAGGCCTTGGAGTCGTGTACTGCGCACCAATAAAGGCCTTGAGTAATCAAAAGTTTCGCGACTTTAAACAACGCTATGGAGAAGATAAGATTGGGATCCTCACTGGAGACGTTTCAATAAACCCAAACGCCAATGTGTTAATAATGACCACCGAGATATTCCGCAACACTATCTTAGACTGTCCCTATCGATTAGACAGCAAATTTTGGGTAATCTTTGACGAAATCCACTACATAGATGACCTTGAACGGGGGACAGTATGGGAGGAATCTATTATAATGCTTCCTAAGCATATGCGTTTATTAGGCCTCAGCGCTACTATTCCAAATATTGAAGAATTAGCCGAATGGATGAGACAAATCCATCCCTTCCAACTTGAAGTGATCGTCGAAGATAAGCGTCCTGTGCCATTAGAATTTCGATTTCAATGCCACAATCAAATATTTTATTCCCTATCACAACTAAAAGATACCTGTTATCCATGGATTGCTGACAAACGCATACCAAGGGCATGGGATGTGGGGACTAAACCCAACAAACTCACCCCTCTTATAAAACACCTCCAGGAAGAAGACCTCTTGCCTTGTATATACTTTGCATTTAGTCGTAGGAGGTGCGAGGCATTGGCATGGGAGATAAGAAAAATGAACTTCCTAACCAAGACAGAACGAGAGCAGATAACAGAACAATATTATTCACTATTAGAACGATTCGGCCTCATTGGGGACAAATTTGCCGAAGATATGTATGATCTAATCAAACGAGGGATTGCATTCCACCATGCAGGGATGCTGCCAACGATGAAAGAGGTAATAGAACAACTCTTCACATCGCGCATGATAAAGGTAATCTTTACCACCGAAACCTTTGCCCTTGGAATAAATATGCCAGCCCGCACCGTAGTGTTTGATGAATTGCGTAAATACTACGGCACACATTTTGGCGAACTGAGAACACGCGATTTCTACCAGATGGCTGGTCGGGCAGGTCGACGAGGGATAGATAAAAAAGGCTTCGTCTATTGCCGAATCAACCCTCATCATATAGACTTTTACACACTAAAGAGAATCATCTTTGGAAAGCCTGAGCGAGTAATAAGTCAATTTAATCTTTCCTATGCCTGTCTACTGCATCTATATAAGGATCTAAAAGAAAAGGTAGTTGAAATATACCCCAAAACACTGGCCTTTTACCAATCTTCCCACCGTCAACACAGGATCGATATAAAACTCATCAGGGAAAAATTAAAACTACTTAAAGATCTGGGTTACATAAGAAAAAACCAACTCACAGACAAAGGGAGTTTTGCCAGCTATGTCTATGGATATGAATTGCCAATCACTGAATTATATTTTTCTGGCCTATTAGAGTCCTTAGACATAAAAAGACTTCTGGCCTTGATTTGTGCCATTGTGTTTGAACCTCGCAAGGGACAACATAAGCCATTCTTATCCAAAGACCTCAAAAGACTGCAAAAAACAGCCAACCGAGAGATCCGTAGGATAATCAGATTAGAGAGAAAATATCATATACTCCCGGTAACCAAGCGTGCACACTTTCACCTTTCCGTAGCAATAATAAAATGGGCCGAAGGGGAAGACTTCGAACGGCTAAATAAATACACGGACGCCGACCCAGGAGAGATAGTCAGATACTTTCGAATGGTAATTCAAGTGATGAAAGACATCCGTGAGGTCCCTCTGATTAGTAATATCTTTGGAGAAAGACTTACCTCAGCAATAGAAAAGATCAACCGTGACGAGATAGATGCTGAACGACAATTGCGTGCCTAATTTACCTAAAAAATTAAATAAAAGGCCAAAAGGCAAAACACTACCCCCACACTTACTGGAACATCTAACCATAAAGAACCAAACAAGCCCAAGATACAAGACAAAACCGAAAACAAAGACGAAAGGAGAAACATCTGGCATAAGTTTCTTGCCCTACGGGCAGCAATTGCTGCTGGGACTAAAAAGAGCGCAATCGTCAAAATTATCCCCAAGGACTTTAACAAGACAACCACTGTTAAGGCTGAAAGCACCAAAAGTAGATAATAAAGAAAAGCACTGTTCAATCCCTGTGCCATCGCAAACTCCTCATCTACCACTGACATCGTCATTGAACGACCAAACAACATCAATACGATTAAAGAAAAACCCAAGACTAACCATGAAAGCACCACATCTGACTTCCGTAGCAAAAACACACTCCCAAACAAATAACTCATTGCAGATGGGGCATAGGTCTTGACCTTACTCATCGCCAACACTCCTACAGCCATCCCTACAGACCAAACAAGCGCAATGGAAACCTCACCATAGCCACGAGAGGCCCGTCGTTCAATAAAGCCCATCAATACGGCCAAAATAACCGCGGAAGGCATAACCAAATAGTTAAGATTCCAACCCAAAAGCAATCCAACTCCCACCACTCCTAATAGGGAATGAGAAATCCCTGCAGATACTAACCCAATCCGTTTCATAAACACTAACGGACCCAACAATCCAGCCAATACCCCACCAGCAATAAGGGCTGAAATAGCATATCTCACTAACGGTGTCTGGCACAAATAAAAGAGTTCTTGCATATTATTTGTGCTCCTTTAATACCCTATGAGGCATTCCATGAGCAATGAGGTCTATCGGACATCCATAGGCCTGATTTAAACTTGATGCAAACTCCTCTCCTCCATCCCCATGATAGATAAGTCTTCGATTCAAACAGGCAATCTCATCAACAAACCGTGACAGTACCCCTATATCATGGGATATCATAAGGATAGTTATACCCCTCTCCTGTTTCAATCTATTCAGGACATAAAACAGATTCTCCTCTGCAAGTTCATCCACGCTCGCTGTGGGTTCATCTAAAAACAACACCTTGGGGGCCTTCACCAATGCTCGGGCAATCAATACCCTCTGTTTTTGCCCAACTGAAAGAGAATAATACCGCTCAGACCAGAGATGTCCAATCCCTAATAGATCTAAAGCCTCTTTTACTTTCATCCTCCACTGCGTAGGAGGAAATGGAAAAATCTCGTTATGAATCAACCCATGACTTACCACTTCTGCTACGGTTATAGGAGCAAACCATGCCACCTCTACTGACTGAGGAACGTATCCAATCTCTTCTCTGACCAAATCTATATCTTTTCCAAACACCTTAACTTCGCCCTTAACCTTGGGAATAATCCCTAACATCGCCTTAAATAGGGTGCTCTTGCCTGCCCCATTAGGCCCGATTATGCCCAAAAATCTTCCCTCGGTTAGGGAAAATGAAATCCCCTCTATTACTATCCGTTTGCCATATCCAGCCCACAAATCTCTAACCTCTACAGATATTTTCTCTCCGTTTTTCATAAAAAAAGGGCCTCCATATGCTTTAGCAAAGATTCAAACTCTGCCAAAATATCTTCACTCAGTGGGTTAAACTCAATAGATGGTATCGGACAGGATTCAAATAAGGAAGACAATCGGCTAACATCAAATCCCTTTTCCAAAACAATAAACCTATATTTCCCTATCTTGCATCCCTGCAACACCTTATACATCAACTTTGCAGAAACCTCTCCCCCTGAATTAGCCAACGCCACCATTTTAAGGCCATAATCACGGCAAAAATACCGCCAAGCAGGATGAAAAGAAAGAAAATTCTCTACCCTTAACCGACTAAACACCCTTTCAAACTCTTCATCCATAGACTCTACCCGCTGTATTACAACCTGTTTTGTCTTTATTCCTAACCTTTGACTTGCATTATTAATCAAAACCTTCAAGTTTTTTAATGAAATCCATTGATGGGGATCATTATCTATCATATCCAAACCATCAGATAAAAAGACTACCTCAATCTTAGGATAAAGATCCTTTATAATCCGTAACAACTTACGTTCCACTTCCAGATTTCCATTTATCATCCAAACCCGTTTAGCATTAGATAGGGACATAATAGTAGAAGGAGATAGTTCAAACGTATGTGGGTCAGAACCCGAAGGCAGGATAGAGACCACATCCTGGACCCCAAGATAAGACAAAATCGCCTTTATCGGAGGAATAGAGGCCACTTCAACCGCCCATAAGGGAGAGACCATTCCCAAAAACAACATTACAGGCAGCACTATCTTCCGGAACATACCGTCCCCCTAACACTAAATAAAAAACCCCACCATTGCCGTGGGGATAGGCATAGTCTGAACCCCAAAACTAGGTGGGCACCTGCCAACTACCCCACGGGGCAGCTGGACTCCGGCTCCCAGTTTCGAGGTGTTGGTTCAGCTACTTAACCTTCCCCTCACGTGCATGGTAGGGACCGCTTCCAACACCCACACTTTAATAATAGCAAATTCGACGATAAAAAGCAACCAGAATCCGATCCATAAAAAGACAACCAAGTGATAAAAAAACAATAATCCCCTTCCCACAAATTGAAGGTAACAACCCCTCGTCGGTGCTTCGACTCCCTAAAAAATTTTAAGCACAGACACCTTATCTGTGCTTCTCTTTCGTCGAAACCTCATCTTCCACTCTGGACCGGAGGGGAGTCGAACCCCCTCCGTCGCTTCCTGCTCCCAATAGGGGGCTCGCGCCCCCTCTTGCGCTCGCTCCGCTCGCTGTCACCCCCGCCGACTTCCTGTCGGCACTATATTAAGGGGGAATTCTCCCCCTTAACAACCCCTCGTCGGTGCTTCGACTCCCTAAAAAAATTTAAGCACAGACACCTTATCTGTGCTTCTCTTTCGTCGAAACCTCATCTTCCACTCTGGACCGGAGGGGAGTCGAACCCCCGACTTCCACGTTGCGAACGTGGCGCTCTCCCAACTGAGCTACCGGCCCATACAATCTGTAAGTTTGTATTTTAACATAAAACCCAACTCCATCCTATAGCGATACACAATCCTTTTCTCAACCTAAAAGGAACTAATTCCCATCACTATCCTCTTTCCACAACAATCCCCAATTCCTCCATGAATGAACATACCGTAGCCACTTTGGAGAAAAATACCGGTTTTGCTTCAACAATGAGAGCACCGGTTGCCCATCCGGCGTGCTTTCAGGAACATTGGCACCTTTCACTAATAAGAGGGTAATTATTCTCGGATCCTTAGCGAATCTCAAACCATACAAAAGAACAGACCATCCCGTGTAGTCTACAGCATTTACATCCGCACCGACCTCTATCAATGCTCTTATTACCTCAAGAGAACGCCCTGAAAGCAATGCAACCATAATAGGGGTCCTCCCAGCCCTTGAGCGTTTATTAGGGTCGATCTTATATGAGGACAGCCTCTTTATCACCTTCACTAATACATCATCATGCGTATCCTGACTATTTAATATCAGGTGGTAAAGATTCCACATCTTATCCTTATCAAGGTAAAAAGGATTCGCACCTCGATCTAATAGGACATCAACTGTCCGCACATTTCTGCCCAGAGCAGCAAACTTTATAGGTCTAACCTGTTCTGTTCCTACTCGGGCGTATCCACCTAAATCCAATATGGTCTTGAGCGCATCTATATTCCCAATAAAGGCGACTATCGAAAGGATTGGCATATCCATCACATCTCTTCCCCATTTTATCCTTATAATTGAATTGGGATTGAGTTTATATTTCTTCACTAATAAAGATATATCGTCTGAAACATCAAAATTTGAGGAATAACAAAGTGCGTGCCAAAATTCTAAATCCGCAAACAAATTTTGACGCTCTTTCAAAGACAACTTGGACAACAGAAAATCTAACGTCTTTACTCCTCCATACACTGCCGCTAATTCAAAAGCGTAAAACCGAGACCGTCCCTTAGGAGGAGGAGAATATAGACTAACCCCTTTATCTAACAAGAATTCAATTATATCCATCCGTCTTATTTCCACAGCGCAATGTAAAGGACAGAGATCTTTTGGACACAGATCTAATCTTGCTCCTTTCTGCAGGAGAAAATCTATCCCTGCCACAGTTGCGTTCCTGTCACTTATAACAGAACATAATAGGGAAAGACCCCTTTCTTTTTGATTCAAATCCGCCCCATTTTTGAGTGCCAGCTCCGCTAAGTCAAATAACTCCGCGGTTATCAGATAATGTATCGGATACAGTCCTCGACTATCCTTTTGGTTTAAATCTAAACCCGCTTTTAGCATAAGAGAGAGCATCTCCTCCTTAGGGCAATATTGTATTAGAGAAGGGATGAGTTCCACATTAGGTCTAATCTTCTTCTCTGCTAACACGCTTCCACAATCAAGATCACAGGAATCCACTACCTCCTGCCAAAGAATTTCTTCCCCATTACCTAAAAAACCTTTGTCTAACAATGTGGCCAATAGATCCGCTCGCTTGTACTTTATAGCCAATAAAGAAGGGCCCCATAGGCGATTTGAGGCCTTAAGTTGAGCCCTTTGCTGCTCCATCGCCTTTATCAATAGTTCTTTGTTCCCTTTTTCTAATATA
>JAMOOT010000222.1 GCA_027065215.1 Candidatus Omnitrophota bacterium
AAAATTAAGCCACCCACTTCAATAAATCATTCTCGCAAATCCAAAATTAGATTTTATTCTACTACCAAATCTAAGATATTACAACTACTCAAATTTATAGATTACTTGCAACAACCCTCTCCAAATAGGAAAGGATTTTCTCCACCCCTGCCAAACGGCCTACCCCTTGATCCCCACTTGCTAAATCCCCCTGTTCTGGCCCAATAATAGCCACCCCTATAGAGGTCAACCTGTGAATATGCTCTTGAATCACCGGAGCAAGGTACATCTGCGTATGCATCGCAGGGGCAATTATCGTTCTCTCCGGTTTAAAAGATAAAGCCAAGGATGTAAGAAGATTATCTGCAATTCCTAAGGATATCTTCGATATTGTGTTTGCAGTACAGGGTGCAATAACTAAATACTCTCCCCACTTGGATAAACTTATATGGCTTTCTATTTTCTCTACTGTCTTTGACAAAAATAGATCCCAATATACTCCCTCTGCACCTAAGGAAGAAAACAGCAAAGGAGAGACCATCTCCTTTGCCATCGGAGTCATTACCACCTTAACATTCCAATCCTTCTTTACTAACTGACGCAAAAGGTCCGCAGACTTATAAATGGCAATCGAACTGGTAACTCCCAATATGATATTTGGCATCACTGCTCCGTAGACTGCGTCATTCTTATCAAGGCCTCTGTTGTAGCAGGGCGAGAAAGAGGCCGACCGCTATTACGGGCCTCTTCTGATATCTCAAGGACCAGTTTACTGGCCTTAACTACTGTTTTGTAAACCTCCCGTGTCCTTTCCCAGACCTTTGCCTCTAACATCGCCTATCACCTCCTTACCTTCATCTCGGGGAGGTGGGATTTGAACCCACGACCTCCTGCTCCCAAAGCAGGCGCTCTTGGCCAAGCTGAGCCACTCCCCGTATAAACAGAAATGATATCACAGAAAGCGACATTTCGCCAATAGAATCCAGATCCTTGAGTTAGGACTCTTGCCCATCACTATAATAATAGAAAGGAAACATATTAAAAGACAACCAAGATTTGTCTTTTTCCATCTTTTCTCACAGTTAATCTATAAGGATATCTTGAATTATCTGTTTCACCTCTCTTACTGCTCTCTCTAAGTCATCATTAACTACTACATAGTCATAGTGTCTGGATTCCTGTATTTCTTCTTGGGCAATGCTCAATCGAAGATTTAGTTCTTCTATCGTTATCCCTGTTCTCTGAGAAAGCCTGTTCCTTAATTCCTCCTGTGAGGGAGGCAAAACGAATATTGTTATTGTATCGCTTGGATACAATGATTTGATATATTTCGCCCCCCTTACATCTATTATAAGAAGTGGGATCTTTCCTTCTTTCCAGATCTTTTCAATCTCCCGTCGGGAAGTACCGTAGAAATTGCCAAAGATCTCTATCCATTCTAAAAAATTACCAGAAGATAGTTCCAGTGCAAATTCAGTCTTGGTAACAAACACGTAATCCTCACCATCTACTTCCCCTGGGCGAGGAGGGCGCGTGGTATGGGTAGGCACCTTTTTCACTCTCGCTTTAATCTGCGGATCCTCCAATAATTTTTTGCCGATA
>JAMOOT010000223.1 GCA_027065215.1 Candidatus Omnitrophota bacterium
ACATAGGTGTCAGGAAGCATGCGTATATCAATACAGAGGCGAGCCAGTACAAATTATGTGGCTGAAGAGATTTGCTACAGATCAGGTTAAGGATTACAAGGATGTCAATATAGAGAAGATGCCTTCAACAGGTAAGAAGGTTGCTATTATCGGTGGTGGTCCAAGTGGACTTTCTGCTGCATATCACCTGGCTACAATGGGTCATTCTGTTACGATATTTGAGCAGAGAGCAAGAGCTGGTGGTGCCTTAACGCACGGTATTCCTATGTATAGATTGCCGATAGATCAGATTGATAGAGAGATAAACAATATTAAATCTATGGGTGTTGAGATAAGGACCAATACGCAGGTAGGAAAGGATGTGAAGTTTGAAGATCTCCTTGAAGAGTATGATGCTGTGTATATAGGCGTGGGTCTCTCTTATGGTCGTTCAATAAGATTAAAAGGCGAAGAGCATCCTAATGTTGTCCAGGCTATAGATTTCTTAAGACAGGTTAAGATTGAAGGAAGAAGAGATATAACAAAGCATGTTATAGTTATCGGCGGTGGTAATGTTGCAATGGATGTTGCCAGAACAGTGGCAAGATTGCAAGAGATAAAATACAAGAGTCAAGGAACTACAGTCGAGACAGTCAGCTTGGAAGATTGGGATATAATGCCTGCATCTCAAGAAGAGATAGATGGTGCTTTAGAAGAAGGCGTAATATTTAATCCTGGTTGGGGTCCAGATCATGTTGTATTTAACGAAGATGGCAGCATAAAGGGATTGGAAGTTAAAAAGGTAAAATATGTATTTGATGAGAATCATAGATTCAATCCTGCATTCTATGAAGATCAGAGAAAGATAATTTACGGAGATTTCATTGTTGAAGCAGTTGGACAGATGTATGATTTCTCATTCATTCCTAAGGAGTTGATGGATAAGCTCAAGTTTACTGCAAGAAGAAAGATTTGGGTAGATGAATACGGAGAGACTTCTATTCCTGGAGTGTTTGCAGGTGGAGATATAGTAGAAAGTTCAAGAGGAGACGCGATCTCTGCTATAGCAAATGGACATAGAGCGGCTATAGGAATAGATAGATATCTGCATGAAAAGAAGTAGGAGGCACTAATGGACCTAAAAGATAAAATATACTTTGGAGAGCCCATAAGAGACCGTTTTTATAATGGATATTCAGAGAATGAGATAGTTGTCTTAAAATACGATGGTAAGACAGGATGGATGACCATAAGAAATCTCTTTAAGTTAGTTAAACCGGCTGAGAGATTGGTGGCAAAAGAAGAAGATATATGGTTAAAAACAATCGATGAAGATATGCAGGTATTAGGCAGGAACGGTTTTGAAAGGGTTTATGAAATTATCAGAAGGGTTGTATATGAACCGCTGCTTGTTGTTGAGACAGAGACGAAGAAGACCACTGTAAGCGCAAGCCATAAGATCCCTGTAAAAAGAGATGGTAAAGATGTTCTACTAAGGGCAGATGAGTTAAAAGAAGGTGATATTGTGCTTATAATTGAAGATGATGGGGCTACTAAGGAAGAGAAGATAACAAAGGTATACGAAGACAAGAAAGAGCA